>NZ_JBFRBH010000001.1:2895284-2964111 GCF_040932485.1 Gymnodinialimonas sp. 202GB13-11
GAGCTTTGCCTCATTCGATTATGGCGGCGAGATCGGGGTCTCCAAACGGCTCTTGTGGAATGACGGTGTCTCATCAGGTGAGGTCCGGATCGGAGCCAACGCCCAATACATCGAGGAGTTTGAGTTCTCGGACGGAACAGTCCACTCGTGGGACGATCTCTTTTCTTGAATTGTGATGGCGGCTGAAAACGAAGCTCGTGTTGCTCGACCTAACCTCTATGCATTCAGTATCCGTTGGCAGGATATCTTGACCTGAGGCCCGATTGCCCTCCAGCTAGTGAGAGAGACAATCTATTGATTTCTGGCCTTATGCGGCTCTAGTCCCGAGGCTCGATTTCATTGCGAACTCCTGCGGCGTGAGAATGCCCAAGGATGAGGGGGGCTGTTGCAGTTGTAATCCTCCTTGCAGGCCGTGATCTTCTAGCGGGCTCCTTCAGCCGGTGGGCATCCGATATCTCGAGCTCACCAAACTTCGCTTTCCATTTTTAGCATGTCGCCAAGCTGATCCGGTGCTACCCGCGCACATCAGCCGTCGCCAAACCGCATTCCTGTTGCTTGAGGATCTCGAAGATCTGCGCATCGCACAGTCGTGATCTCTCCATCTTGTTCGGCTCCTAAGTTCGGACGGATCCTGCCCATATTCTGTAGAACCCTACATTTCCTGACTAGCAAATTACGGCTATTTTTTTGCGATCAGAGAGATATGCGTTTTTCAAAACGGACTCTTGTGATTTGCAAATTCTGAAGTCGGATAGGAGAAATCGGCTCGTCCTCAAGATGGTTTGTACATTTTTGTTCCGCGCAACCTCAAAGCGCGTCTTTTAGACGAGACCAAATGCTGTAGCTCAACGCAGCCACCATGCTTAAGCGAGCGATGGCACATGCTATAATGTATCCCCAAAGCGGCATTCCGCAAAGAGCCGCGAAGCCCAAAATTCCAGCTGTTACAATGAGGTAACCTCCAGCCACTCTTAAGATCGCGATCTCCTTGTTCCATGCGATAAGAACCCAAGTGAGGTGCTTGTATCCAGAGCACACAGCTAGAGAGACTGCTGACATCAAGAGAAGCGGGGTCAGTGCATATTCGCTCTCAAATCTTGAAAGTGGACCACCTAGGACGAGCACGGCGGCGATAAAGCCACTCACTCCAATGACCAACCCAACAAGCACCACCCACTTCATCGCATATATCGCGATGGCTTTACGCACCACTCCGGTGCTGTTCATGCGTAGAACTTGCGGCCCCACGCGCTGATCGATGATACCTGACAAGGTAAGTGCCGCCATATTAAACAAGACTAGAAGGCCGTATGTTCCGGCGGCCTCCGCACCGAAAATCTCACTTACAAAGTATCTGTCCAAGAAAATCGGCGCTGCAAAAAGCAGATTAGCTGCAAACAAATATCGCCCTGAACTTTCGCCCATAAGGGTGTTTGCTGCCGCCGTCGCAGCATGGGAGTTCTGGTTTTCAGGCTGTTCTTCCGCCCTTGGGGTCGAAACGTCCAACCCCTTGAGCATCATCCGTCTACGGAATTCAACATAACCCATGAAAAAAAGCCCGCCAACCACCTCTCCGATGATGGCGCCGGGCCAAGACAACAGATACGCACCTGCTATAGCGGCTATCAATGCTATCGATGTCCGAAGCATCGTCGCCTTTGCGAGCGGGCCCAAGTCAACCGAAGCTCGTAAAAACGAAGCACCAGCTGAGGCCGCGACGGCGGACCACGCAAATCCTCCAACTGCAATTATCAAAAGTGCCGCATCAGCGAACCCGATACTGACTGCGAAGCCAGTTCCAAAAACCGTGGGCACGACCACTCGGAGTGCCATTTTCGCGTCGAGCTTTCGACTTTCGCGAACCGTCGCAGAGTATTCTCCTTCAGCCCACTGCAACACGAAGCGTTTCCAAGATGTCTCAATGGCGCCAAATGACACCAAAAGTCCCGCAAAGGCGCCTAACCCAATAGCGACTGCATAATTGCCGAAAGCCACAGGTGGCAGGACCCAAGCGACGGCAAACCCACGCACCAAAGTCAAGCTAGATGCGGTCAACATCAGAGCCAAAAAGTACTTCCGAGAAAATGCTGCAAACATAGCGGAATTATAAGCCAATCAAAGGCGGACGACACGAATCAGAGAGGTTCGGGAGGCATACCACCTGCTTCAGCCTTCGCGCCCGCTGACACCTGCAAAACATGTACGAGGTCGTCCTTGTTCATAATTGGCCAGCGGGTTCCACCCCCTGCTTGCCGCATCGTACTTGCCAAGCACGCGCGCACAAAAGCCTTACGCGCATCCAAATCCATCGGCTCGAAGTCCGCTAGAGCCTGCTGGACTTGCAAAGGCAGACGGTCGATCCGGTCCAAATCTACAAATGTCGCGCCGGAGGCGCCAAACCAGTAAGTGCTGGATGCAAAACTAAGGACGGGCTTGCCACGAACTGTGGCTTCCACGCCTGCACTTCCAGCGCCCAAAAGGACGATATCAGAGGCGTCAAGCACCGCATTGCTTTTTTCCAACGGCGGCACGCTTATGACGCTTGGGATCGCTTTAAGCTCATTGAGGAAGGCTGGATCTCTACCTCCCATCATATGCGGGTGCTCTTTCACCAAGATCAATGCGTGACCAGACAGGCACTTGGCCATCTTGATCGTCATCGCCTCGTACTCAAGCATCTTGCGATTTTGCACCCAGTAGTTCGTCGACGCTTCCGGGTAGAACGCAAGCGGCATGTAAACGATAGGCCAATGGGACGCGCCCAAAATGGTGCGGGTCTCCGTCAGCTCTGCCCGCCAATCGTCACTGTAGTGGCTTGCACGCGGGTACCAGGTGGGGTGCATCACCTGTCCCAGATAGGGTGTGATCTGATAGTGCATGTTAAGCGGGTCACGCCGAACCGCCCCCAACACCTTAAACCAGACCCGCTTGGCCATGTAACGCGCAACCTTACGCAAATGCGTGACGAGCGAAAGGTTCAGCTTGATGTTGTAATCCATGCGGAAGTCTTGCGGCTGCAGACGCGCAAGTGCGGCAGATACATCATCTTCCTCAGGCTCGCGGATAGCTATTGGCAGGCCATGCTCGTTCTGCACAACAAGAACGTTTCCAGAAAAGAACGATCCGCAATAGGCAACAAACGGAAGCTTCCTGTTCCGCGTGAGGTGGCTCAGCGTGGCAAGCCCGTATTCATCGACGAGATGACAAAAGACGACGTCGGGCTGCATTTGATCGAGAGCCGCTCCCAAAGCCAACGCGATTGCGTGAATCCGCCGAAGCGCCTCGTCACGGTCAAGATTGCGCATGAGCCGACAGCGTTGGCGAATGTCTTCGACCTGTCCGTCATCAAGGGCATCACAGCGCGCATGCGCGGCGTAGGCTGCATAGAATGCATCGCAAGTATCTTGCGCATCCGTACCCCGCCCATCGGTCAGAAATGAAACCGCGAAATGATCTTGGGTACCCGCAAACATCGTTTGGAAATCGGGTACAAGATACGGCCGACAGAACGCCAAGACGCGTGTTTTGGACATGCTCAGTGGTTTGGTCACCGTCTGATCCTGACGCGTGACAGCAGACCGATCATGGCAATCAAAGCGCATGCGACCCAAGAGTTTGGCGTCATAGACAGAACGGGTGAAAAAACTGCTACCGTTGCAATCATCGGCGCGCTGAGTGAAAGAGCGCTTAGTTTGCCACTCTGAAGGCGCCGCAATCCAAGCGCGCCAAAATATCCCATGGCACCTGCAAAAACCAGCGCGCCGCCTTTGCCAAAGTCTACAATGCTTGCACCAATCAATGTCGGGTAAGTGCCTGGATTAATGAGCTCTTCGCTGTTGCTGTACGAGACATTCAGTCCGAAGACCCGATCAAGAATTTGACCTGCGATGGAGAATTGGTGCATGCCCCAAGCTTGGTTCAATTGCGTATCACCCATGATGACGCTGAGCTGATAAATGCCCTGGGTTACGTACAGCCACAGCATCGCAAGCGCAAAGTAGAGCGAGCCAAAGGCCCGAGAAAACCGTTCATCGACCAACGTTGGAACCAGCACATCATGATGGGAGGTTTGCCAGGAATAGGCCGTCGCCAACTGGACTCCAAGCTGTTCCGGGCGGTTAACGAAGATGATCAGTAGGAAGGCCAAAAGACCGGCCATCAGCAAAAGTCGTTTGAAGAAACGGCTAAGCCTCAAGCGATCAGGTTGCGCGCCCCTTGCGATGATACACATCGTAAACAGGCAGACCCAGAAATTGCGCCCCCCCTCAAACGTGAGCTGTTGCCAGAACACGACGAGCGTTGCTGCGATCAACAGAGCACGCGTTTGCGGTCTGGTAGACGCCCAAGATAAGCAGGCCAGCACCCAAGCCACTTGCAGGGCGGGAACCATTAGTCGACCAAGCCCACCGATAATCGAAACGCTGCTATTCTCGCTGGCGCGGTTTACTTCAAGGATACGTACAGTTGAAACGTTCGACGAAAAACCATAGTCGCGTACAATCGCAAATTCGTAGATCAACATAATCGATCCAAGCAATGCCATCAAAGACATACGCTTGACCCATCGTTGTTGCCACGCAGGTTCCAGAGTCAAACGCTGAGTTCCGTTTGGCATTGGATGAACACTACGCGCAATGATTGCGGCGAAGCTGAATACGCAAAGCCAGGCAAAAATCATCAGCCAAACGGTAGGATCGACATCGCCCCAAGTTCCAAACAAGGTCAGTTGCCGGACCAATATCACTGTGATCCAAGCGCACCAAACGATGCGCAGCATGAGATGATCCAGATGCCTCCGTGACGGAGGACCAATGGATTGCACTGTAGGGGCTACTTTCGCGCGCGGCACATGGTGTGGCCCGTAAGGCGTCTGATCTGTCACCGCCGGCCCCTTCTTGCGTCAGCCGCCCGCCGCCGCCCGCCAGCAACCCTTACCAGTGTTTGCCACAACAAAACCACGTCGTAACAAAGGTTAGCGTTAGCCTGATAAATCAGATCCAGGCGCGCTTTTCTCGGGATAAAACGGCGTGTGTATATCTCTTCAATCTCTTCCGCAGACTGGGCCTTCGCAAGTGCGTCCCCTTCCTGGCGGTGGATCACCAAAGACGCCAAACCCGTCACGCCAGGCTTAGACCGTAAAACATCGGCATATAACTCGCGATACATTTCAGTATAGCGGCGCAGCGGCGGGCGGGGGCCCACAAAACTCATGTCGCCCCGCAGAATATTCCAAAGCTGCGGGATTTCATCGAGCCTGTACCGCCGCAGCTTGCGGCCCAACGGAGTTATTCGGTGGTTTTTTGCGCCGCCCGATACGCCGGAATTCACCTCACCCGGGCGGGGCGGGCGCATGGTGCGCAGTTTGATCAATGAAAACGGCGTGTCCAAGTCTCGCATCCGTTCAGACACGTAAAACACAGGCAGGTCGCGCTTAAGCACCATAACCAAAAACAGCCCCAACATGACAGGCGACAAAAGCACCATCAAAACCAAGGAGAGTCCTATGTCAAAGATGCGTTTCAGGATGGGTTCACTCCTCGTTTTCGGGCTGCACGCGACACAAGATGGCCCGCGCCTCCTGCGCGATGGAGGCCGCGTCGGCGCGGGGCGGGGCGAGGTGCAATGCCTCCAGCCGCGCCGTATCCAAAACCACTCGGCGCAGAGCGGCTTTCGGCGCAGGGCGGAATGTCCAAGGTATAGGCGCGCCATCGGGACCGAAGGAATTCAGAAGAGCATCCATTTGTACTGCGCCAGGTGCTGCGATGTTGAGAAGGAATGGCAAATCTTCAGGCGTCGTACATAGCGCAAGCAAAACCGCCGCTAGCGCATTTGGCCCGATGTAGGAACGTTCAGGCCCCCGCCCATCTGCAAAACAGTCCAGTGTTAACGGAGCCGTTTCAGTCGCGTTGGCCGCATTTTGCAACAACATGTCAGCGCCTGCGACGGTCGCAATCCGAAGGCAGGTTGTGGCCGGAGATTGCGGCCCCAACTGCGCGACCTGCGCGGCGACCGCACGTTCCATAGCCAGTTTAGAGTAGCCATAGTCGGTTTCGGGATGGCAATCGGTTGTCTCAGCAATCAGAGCATTTGGATCTGCTTGGCGACCATAAACTGCCGCGGACGAGGCTAGAAGCACCCGCTCTACCCCGGCCCGTGCCGCGCTCTCGTGTAGGACAAGAGAAAGGTCAACATTGGCCTGCATCATTTCGGCTTTTTCAAAGACCTCCCCACGGGTAGGCGTCGCTCCCGCAAGCACAAGTACCGTGTCGACATCATGCAACCAGTCCAGATCGACAGCCTCATCAGGGGACCATTGTCGCCAATCCGAACCGGGTGGAGGCATCCGGCTGACCCACGTCATCTTGACCTCATCCGGACAAGGGACCGAGCGCATCATTTGCCCAATTCGACCCGATGCACCAAAGACTGCGATCCGCATATGGTTACGCCTTCAAGGCCAAGGTAAGGGCGGCGACGACGGTATCTTGATCCTCCTCCGTCAGCGCCGGGAACATCGGCAAGCTAAGGGCCTCTGCATAATAAGCCTCAGCCGCAGGGTATTGCCCGTGCTCAAATCCAAACTGCTTGAAGTCAGGTTGAATATGAATCGGTATATAGTGGACTTGCACGCCGATCCCTGCCGCACGCAATCGGCGAAACACCACGGCGCGTGGTGGAGCGCCACGAGTCTGATCGACGCGCACAGGATACAGATGCAACCCTGAGCGGCCCTGATCTGTAGGAACCGGGACGGGCAACTTAATGGGTAGATCAGGAAGCAAAGTGTCATAGCGGGCGGCTATCTTGTGGCGCGCTTCAATGAACGTTTCAATGCGGCCAAACTGACTAAGCCCCAGCGCCGCTTGCAGATCGGTCATCCGGTAATTGTAGCCCAACTCGACCTGCTCGTAGTACCACGGGCCGTGCGGCGACTCGTGCATCTCTCCCTCGTCGCGGGTGATGCCATGACTGCGCAACCGTTCCATGCGACTGGCCAGCTCGGGATCTTCCGTCATTGCCATGCCGCCCTCTGCGGAGGTCACGATCTTCACAGGGTGAAAGCTAAACACGGTGATATCGCTGAATTCGCAGCACCCGATGGGGTTGCCGTAATACCGTCCTCCAATCGCATGGGAGGCATCCTCGATCACGCTGAAGCCGTATTCGTTGGCTAAGTCTGCAATCGCCGCCATGTCGCAAGAGCGCCCTGCGAGGTGCACGGGAATGACGACCTTGGGCAATCGTCCAGAAGCTTTTGCTGCGGCAAGCTTGTCGGCAAGAAGTGCCGCGGACATATTCGAATTCGCGGGATCAATATCAACAAAATCGACATCTGCGCCGCAATACCGCGCACAGTTTGCTGAGGCCACGAAACTGATAGGCGATGTCCAGACCAAATCGCCGGGACCGACATCAAGCGCCATACACGCAACATGCAGCGCACTGGTCGCACTGTTCATCGCCACACCGTGTGCTACGCCGCAATAGGCCGCCACGGCTTGTTCAAACTCAGGAACCCGCGGGCCTTGGGTCAAAAAGTCAGATCGCAAGACTTCGGAGACCGCCGCAACATCATCATCCGAGATACTTTGACGCCCGTAAGGTATCATGACCTTATCTTCCTTGCAGATATCATGCCTGAAACTTGGCTGCGTCGTGTTCTGCAATCAAGGTCCGCAACTGCTCAACCGACAGAAACTCCGGGTTAGAACCGCTTTCGTAGTTGAAGCCCGCAGGAACCGGGGTTCCACCTGTCCTCTCGCAATAGGAATCGCGTTTCTGACCATCGCCCAGGATAACGTAGTAGTCGCCGATATCCACTGTGTTGCAGCTGTCGGAGGCTGTGATCATCTCTTCGTGGATCTTCTCGCCAGGACGAATGCCAACAACGGGTTTTTGACACTCTGCACAGACCGCCTCGGCAAAATCCGTGATCCTGTAAGACGGAATTTTCGGTACCAGAATTTCGCCGCCTTCTGCGTTTTCCAACGCCCAAAGCACCATATCAACGCCCTCGGCGAGGCTTATGTTGAAGCGCGTCATTTCGGGATCTGTGATGGGCAAGGACCCGGTGGACTTACGGTCCTGGAAGAATGGCAGCACGGACCCGCGCGAGCCCATAACATTGCCATAGCGCACGACAGAGAAACGCAGATCACGATCACCACGAATATTGTTGGCAGCCACAAACAGTTTGTCTGAACAAAGCTTGGTGGCACCGTAAAGGTTAATGGGCGCCGCTGCTTTATCGGTGGACAAGGCGACAACCCGCTGCACGCCTGTATCAAGGCAGGCGTCGATAATGTTCTGTGCGCCCAGGATATTGGTCCGGATGAATTCAAACGGATTGTACTCTGCCGCGACCACCTGCTTTAGTGCGGCGGCATGAACGACGACATCAATCCCCTCAAACGCACGCCGCAAACGGTCTACATCCCGGATATCGCCCAGAAAGAACCTCAAATTCGCATAATTGGCAGCCGGAAATTCCTGCTGCATCTCAAACTGTTTCAGCTCATCGCGCGACAAAATAACAAGCCTGCGAACATTGTAGTCGTGCAGAATGCGACGAACGAATGCTTTGCCAAATGAGCCGGTGCCCCCTGTCACAAGGATAGACTTGTTCTCAAGGAAGGACGCAACTGTCGTTGATTGGTTCATGAATGATTCCGGTAAGCTGAGAGGGCGCAGGCTACGCTCGGATGAAGTGTGACACCCTGATTAGGCGATTGGAATGCGGTCACTTTGGGAGGGGATATGGGCGGCTATTCGCTAGTTGTCCTCAAGTTGCGGTCTGATACATGCCCACACCGTTGCTTTCCAGCGAAAATACAAACGCTAGGAGCGGATCAAAACGCGCATGCGGTTCGGGGAAAATGGTTTTTCTCGTAAGGTACGAGCCTTTTGGAGGAGGTGGCAGATTGGCGGCTACTCAAAATGACGAGTTTTGGAAAGGCCGCAGAGCGGCGTTGACCTAGGTTTCGGGCGAGGAGGTGGTCGCGTCGACGGAAGCATCTCGCGGGATGTGACGCGCAGGGACGCCAACGGCTAGCGTATTGGCGGGCACATCATCCAAAACCACAGCGTTTGCGCCAACCACAGACCCGTCACCCACTGTAATTCCGCCAATGACCTTGGCCCCTGCCGTCAAAGAAACGTTGTCCCCGATCGTCGGACGCAAGGCAGCCGTGTACTGGAAATCCGGTTGAACTGCGCCAAGGGTCACTTGCTGATAAATACTTGCATTTGCGCCAATCCGGTTAGCACCAAGGATGGTTCCTTGCGTATGAAAAATGACCAGCCCCGGCCCAATACAAAGGCGTGCGGGATACTCCAAGCCGTACAGCACGAACAGCATCAAGCACGCGAGCTTGGATAGAACCGCACCGAACACTCCTCCGCTTTTGTGGAATGCATGGGCCCGGCGGATCAGAACATTCGGCAAAAACCGAAATGACAGACTATCGCGCATGCGTCGACGACGCGCGATGCCGGAATAGCTGGAAAACCGCGCCCAGTCTGCATCCAATAAGGCGCCGACCGGCAGCGTTTTAGACTCAATATCGCGTAGTCTCGCCATATGGTATCCTCTTGTACCCGCTGCTCAGGACCCGTCATGCTTTGAGATCATGTCCCAATCCAAAGGGGTCCCCCGCTTGAGGGTGCGGACAGTCTGACGCCCCAAGACCTGCGGCAGATGTTTGGGCGGCAACCCATATCCAGGCCGTATCGAGCGAATGTTGTCGCGTGTTAGCGGCGCCCCGGCCGGAATATCTTCCACCACATATAGCGACCTGCGGAACTGCGAGTTGCTTTCTTCCGCGCTGGACTGGCGATAGGAAACCTGACCTAGAGAAATCCAGGCGTCATGGCAGTCCGAGCAAAGCCTTGCGAACTCATCCGGCTCCAGACTGAAGTCTGCATCGGGCCCGCCATCGGCCCGCGCCAAGGTGAAGTGTTTCTCAATCACGCTCGCTCCAAGTGCAACAGCTGCCACCGATGTGGCTGTACCAAGGGTGTGATCCGAAAGTCCGGGCACCACATCAAAAGCTTCGCCAAGATGTGAGATGGTGCGCAAGTTCGACTCCGCACTAGGTGCGGGATAAGAGCTTATGCAATGGAGCAGCATCAGTTCTTCACAGCCAGCTTTCCGGGCGGTGGAAACGGCGGCCTCGATCTCTCCCAGATTGGCCAGCCCTGTTGAGATGATCATCGGCTTACCTTTGCGCGCGACGTGATCGATCAGCGGCAAATCAATAGCCTCAAAGGATGCTATTTTGTAGGCAGGCGCGCCGAGGCTATGCAATAAATCAGCTGAGCTTTCGTCAAACGGGCTGGAGAATAGCGTCACGCCGCGCGCTTTGGCCCGTGCGAAAATCGCCTCGTGCCACTCGAACGGAGTGTGCGCCTCTTTGTACAAATCGTGCAACGTATAGCCGTCCCACAACCCGCCGCTGATGTTGAACCCCGGCCCATCATGATCGATTGTGATCGTATCAGGGGTGTAGCTCTGGATCTTGATTGCATCGCATCCGGTGTCCGCCGCCGCATCTACCAGCGCCAACATCCGGTCGAGCGAGCCGTTGTGATTACCGGAAAGCTCGCAGATCACATACGGTGGATATTCCGGCCCGATTTTGCGGCCAGCAATGCTAATGGTTTTGGTCATGACGATGTCTTTGCGAGCGATCTCATTGCGACGGATCTCCGAACGTTAGGGTGAACTGCATAAACGAGCCTTCTGTGCGCGGTACGGTGCCTTGAAACCGAAGACTTTCAAACAGCCTTCGGGACGCCGTGTTATCAACATGAACCTGCGCACTAAGTCCCGCGCAACGGGGTTGCGCGGAAGCATATCGAACAAGGTTCAAAAGGCTGGCCCGTCCAAGCCCCAAGCCTTTGGCGACAGGCGCCATGCAGATACTGACTTTGGGATACGCGAATTTAGATCTGATTTCCGCAGAAGCCTCTGTGCCTAGCGTGGAGTGGTCTAGGCGCAGGTGACCGACAGCAACGCCCTTAGACTCAGCGATAAACAGCTCAATCTTGGGATCGCGCAGTGCTTTCTCGAACCACTCAAGATGCGCGTTTAAAGGCGTTACCTTCGCACTCTCAAAATACTTCACCGAGTCGTCGGAATTCCGCCATGTCCAAACATCCTTGGCATCGTCCATATCCGCCTGTCGCAAACTCACATCCGCTGCGCTTAGGACCCGGGCAACGCGCTGGGCGCCCAGCCCGTCGCAAAGTCGGGCGGCGCGTTGGGCCATCGCTGCACGTCCGATGGTATCGGACGCAAGATGGTCCAAAGCTGCCCTGATCTGTGCGCCATCCGGAAGCGCGTTAGGCGCACCGATCACGTGGGCAGCACCTTCGCGGGTAAGCTCTGCCGCTATGTCGAGTTGATTGTCCACAACGGGCACCGCGACAGTGGGCAACCCAAGGCAGCACCGCTCATGCGATGTGCCACCTGCAGCGCCGACCGCAAGATCGGCAGCCATCATCAGATCGGCCACATTTGGAGTGTCGACATGCACAGTGACATCGGAGCGATCCTTCGCAAATGCTGCAAGTCTTGCGGCAGTCGGGGCGGCGGCACCGATCACGGCGTCGACCAAATACCCCGCACCCGAAAGAGCTTGCACCGTCTCAAGCGTTAATCCACCCACATCGGTCATTCCAAAAGATACGAACACGCGCAATGCGCTTTCGCCTTGAGGGGGCTTCGCGCCCACTGCCTTTTTCGTCTGAGCCAACTCAGCCCGGCGCGCGGCGAAATCGGGATTGAGCAATGCGTAGCGCGCACCACACAGCAGGTCTGACGTTTCTGGCGCCAAATTTTTATATTCCGCAGGCAAGCGCCCGGATTTTGAATCAATCAACAGATCGCAGTCATGCATTCGTGTCGGAGCGTCATCAATCACCGCAATGCGGTTCGTGGCGCCTCGAAGCACGTGTTCATCCACAACGTCAAACGCGTACTCGTCGAGCACCAACCAATCGGCCCCGTCTGGCCAATGCGCGAGCAACGCAGATACCATTTTCGCAGGGTCGCGTTCAATTTCAATCACCGCCATACCACTACTTTGCAACGCTGGCGCAAAGCGGCTCGCCTCGTGGCCGATGAGGAACAAAGGGGCGGCACACCGGTGGGCTGCGTCGTCATAGATGGCACGCGCAAGAGACAGACACCGCATTATATGCCCCCCGCCAAGTTCCGCACTGGCCGTGGCCACGAATGCAATCCGAGAGGTGCCCAAAGCATTCACGCGGTAAACTTTGCTTTGTTGGTGAGCACCGCCCTCATCTTCGCCTCAGCAACTTCCCAATCACGGGGCGTGTCAATATCCTGAACTCTCTCGGCCGGGAGGACCACGGCAGTGGATTGCGGACCGAAGATCGGTTCGTCTGATTGCCAAGCCGCTGCCGTCCCCCAATAGAACTGTCCAGCGTCAAAATATACCGGTGGCAGATCTTGGCTGCGCGCTTGGAACTGGTCGGGAAACAGCATTTTCAAGGATCGCACCGGCCCCTGCGTCGTATCCCCTTCTAGTGTGAAGGCGCGTTGTACCGGGACATCGAAAGCGCAGACAGACAGAACATAACGCCAATCGCCGCTGGCTATCAGATCCGCGCCACGCGCGATGTCGGAAGACTCCAGAAATGGGGCTGTAGGATACACGCAACACACCAGATCTGCGTCGGATATCGCGGAACCGGATGCAGCGCCCTCGGCACGGATCGCATGTGCAATCACTTCACGCGTTCCCGTGAAATCATCCGACAATGTCGCTGGACGCCGAAACGGAACATCCGCCCCAGCAGCCATGGCCGCCGCTGCAATTTCATCATCGTCAGTAGTTACAATGATACGGTCAAATAGCTGCGTTTTCTGAAGCATTTCGATGGGCCAAGCAAGCATAGGCTTGCCCAAAAATGGGAGCACATTCTTGCGTGGGACCCGCTTGGAGCCGCCGCGCGCCGGTATCACTGCTAAGCGTCTCATATCATCGCATCAGTTGCACATTACCCAACACGCTCCATCAAGAACCATGTGATGTCGTCTTGCGGAAACGACGGATCGCGATGGTAGGCGAAACCATAATCGACAAGCTCAAATCCATCATGGCGATCGAGGATTTCACCTGCGAAATCGCGCTTAAACAAACGATCATTGTGGCCGCGATACGGAATCGCGACGGGGCGTGGATTATAGTACTCTGCCACCAACAAGTACCGTCCAGCGGCTTGGGTCAAACGATCGTACACCAAGTTCAGCATGTCGGGGTTGATGTGGATAAGCACGCCTTTGATCAGCGCCAGATCATAGGTCCGGTCCGGCACAAAATCGAAAATCGACATGTGGTGAACGTTTTCTGGCGGAATAACTTTGCCCAAGAGGGCGGCAGCGTCGGCGTTGATCTCTACAGCATGCTGTTCCTGTTCAGGATACAGCAGTTGGAGCGCACGCATATTCATTCCGATGTTCGCCCCAAATTCGATGCAAGTTTTTGGGCGTTGCGTGCATCGAAGGGCTTTCGTGAAAAAGTTCAGGTTGGACGCAAGCAACTCCTCGCCCTTGTTACGGTCGATGTAGTCCGACCCGAACGCACCACTCCAGAAGGCTTCTTGCTCTGTCTTGTATGTCATAGGATTACACATCCATCTAAATGTCTCGGAAAGGCATCGGCCAAGGAACGCAGTTAGTCTAGCTCAAAACCCGCCGCGGCAGCCGCGAATTGGCGCAAACGCGTTTAGCATGTCAGCAACCGCAGCGCAGCGCTAGAGCGTTAAGACCATACCATTTCACTGGAAACCGCCACCAAGCCGGACGCAGCCTCGTCTGGCACGAGAACTGCGAGGGGGTAGACTTCCTCAAGCGAATTGGAATCCAATGCTTCGAACGTGTAGTAGCGCCCTTGTGCTAGAATCTTTAGCGCGCGCAGAAACTTGCTGCGTCCTGTGTCGTGCAGCACGACCCCGAACAACTGATACCCGTCCAGGTTTTGAGCATAATCCAGCAGTCCCGGTTGGTGCTTGGTGAACCATTCGAACGAGACGATGGGGCGATTTGTTTCGATGAACGGTTTCATCGCCTCAAGAATTTCCTGCTCCATGCCCTCGACGTCGATCTTGACGAAGGTCCGTGCAAAATCGCCCAGATCTGCAATGACCTCGTTGGCATCCCGGATCGCAACTTGGTGCGTCATACGGTTGTCTGTGGAGTCAAATTCGAACACGTCATCGGCCAGCGCAGATCGCTCAGAAATCTTAGACAAGCCGTGCTCAATACGGGACTCGACCAGCGTAGCCTCCGTGTTCTCGTTGCCTAACCCGAAATTATGTGCGGTGGCATGGGTCACACCGTTGATGGCGAGATTTGCCTCAAGTACTTTGAACAGAACGGGATGCGGCTCGAACGTGTCGACCTTTTCGAACAAGCCAGCCAATGCGACGGCGTGGTTGCCGATGTTACCGCCGATATCGAGCATTCGTGCATTGTACCCGCTCGTTGCGATCAGCACCTTCAGAACCTCGAGAACACCTTTTTCAAAGTAACCCTCTGTGATGATGTGACGGTCGATACTTCCAACGCTTTGCTGAAAGAAGCGGTGAGGGCGACGACGGATCGCACGGGCCAAAAGCGACGCGGCCGAGAAAGCCGCCAAGTAACGAAGCCCATCAAAAAACGGACGGACCTCGTAGTACTTTTTAAGGGAATTTCTCATGCTCGGCGTTCCGTAGTATTGCTCAAATTGGCGGCGCCAAATGAGGAAATTACTCTGATTTGCAAGCTCTAGTCGCCCACGGAAAAGACTTCAATCAATTGGTGCGCAGCCGAAAGAAGTCAGACAGGAACCCTCGCCGCCAATATGTGAGACGTCTGTACCGGAGAAACAGCCGCGGAAAAGCTGTCGAACTAAGAAGTGATGCTGCACAAACTACTTGCCGCGCAAAACGGCGTCTAGCCAGCCGCTCACGTGGAATTGCCGCCGTAACCCTTCGGGCACTGGCGCAAACGGTATGTCCAAGAAACCGTCGGGAATACGCGGCTTGTCGCGGTCGATCACAGCGACTCGGCTGGCGTCATATAGGGCCACATCGCGGACATGCGGGTTGGTGGTTATCAGTTTTTTGCCCGCCAGCAGCGTCTCGATACTCCGCATGGTCAGCCCGGTTTGGCGCGCATGTTCGATATCTACTACCGCGCGCGATGCGTTCAACACATCCAGATAGGCCTCCTTGGATAGGACCTCGTGTGAAATTGGAACCTCGCCGGGGCGAAAAAGCTGTGGGTCGCGCAAGGCTCGCAACAACCACACCAGTCGTGAGGGTATGTAGCAATGAACGAAGGGCTTCAGGCTTTTGTGCGTAGACCAAAGCCTCGATAGGAAAGCGTACCGGTCTCCATGCACAGAGCCGACGAAGGACCAGTCATATACTATGTTTCCCGTTCGCGATGCTCCAGCGGACGCGGACAACGGCATGAAGCTAAACAGCGGCAGGTGTTGCCAGCCAAGCCGCGCTGCATCACGCGCGTCAAACGTCGCGACAGTGTCGCACAACCGCGCCAGCCCAACCGAGCCGGGATGATTGCGCACGGAATCCCACATGTAGAAATGAACCGTGGCGCAAGGCGCAAGTTTTCGAAGGGTTGTCAGCGTCTTTTCCGTTAACCCGTCGCCTTTGACGATCACGATACGGTCGATGTTTTCGAGGTCTCGCACACCGTGCAACATGCGCACCATTCGGGTCTGGGTCAGCTTGCGCAGCAGCGACGGGACACCCTTCATCAAGACCTTGTAAGCAGTGCGTTCCGACGCGCGCGCGTTGACCCAATCCACGTCGAAGCCTTTGCATTGCGCAGCATCCGAAATCGCCTGATGATACCCAAACAACAGCGGGCAAATCAGCAAAAGCCGCTGTCGCTCTTCGCTCACTTTGAGATGCCCGCAGACGCCATTTCAGCATCGGCCTTCTTGGATAGGTCCTCGTAGATTGGCTGCGTACCAGCCCAATCCACGAAGCGCTGCAACCCGGTCTCAAGGTCAACTGAGGGCACGAAATCGAGCAACCGCTGCGTCTCTGTCAGATCGGCCCAGTTGTGCCGGATATCACCCAACCGGAATTTTCCCGTCACCTCAATGGGCACGTCAAACTGTGCCGTCCGGCACAACGTGTCTGCAAGCTCCGCAATCGAAGTCGCTTGACCAGATCCTACGTTCAAAACAGTGCCATGGGGCATGTCCCGACCAAGAAGACCCTCGAACGCCGCAACCACATCATCCACATGCACAAAATCCCTGCTGGGTATTCCATCCTCGTAAAGTGGAATGCCTAACCCCTGCCGAGCGCGGTTATAGAAGATGGAGATGATCCCGGTGTACGGATTCTGCAACGATTGCCCTTCCCCGTAGACGTTCTGCAAGCGCAAGATACTTAGCCGTGCGCCGACGGCAGCACATCCGGCCTGCAAAAGCAGCTCCTGTGAGGCTTTCGTCGCAGCGTAAACCGATCCAGGATTGAAAGGGAGAGACTCCGGCGTCGCAATAGGCTCAAGCGCTACGCCGTCGCTGGCTTTGAATTCAAATTGTCCTGCGGATAAAGCGGCAAGACTGCGTGCACCGGGACGCATAATACCGCCAGTTCCATCGACCCTGCGGTAGGCACCCTCTCCGTATACGCTGCGGCTGGAGGCCAGGATGATCTGCCGGTCAGTCCGCGGAAGGTCAGACAAAGTCTGCAACAGATGCGCTGTGCCCAACTCATTCACGCTGACATAGGGCTCGATCCGGTACATGGATTGCCCCGTGCCCGTTTCAGCAGCGAAGTGATAGATCGCCTCCGCGTGCTCCAGCACAGAACGGGCGGTGCTCAAATCCCGTATGTCTGAGCGGAAATACGATACCCCTGGCACCACCACGGGTTTCGGGAGAGCGCCGTGGATCTGTGCGTGCAGATTGTCCAAGATGGAAACATCGTGGCCGTCATGCGCCAGCTTACTGGCCAACCGGGTTCCGATGAACCCAGCGCCTCCGGTAATTACAACGCGCATATTTTCCGCTCTCCTGATGAAATCGCGCCGCGTACAGAACTTTCCTTGAAAATCAGGGGGATTTCCCGCGCATTTCCAGAGTCGTTGTGTAGATGGCCAGCGAGGGCAAACCCGGCGATCCGAACATTTATCAACCTCGAAGCGCCTTCATGAGTAGGGGTATGCTGAGGCTTATCTGACCGTTCAGGATCGAACACCAAATACCTACCTGTCTTTGTCGCAACACCGAACTATTGGGTATTGAGACAATAGGCAATCAAAGAGATGTGTTGTTGGCAGTGTCGTGGGCTGCGATCAATCATGATCGCCATCTTCCCAACCGCGAGCGCCGCTGGCGTGAAGTCAAACGAGCCTTTGTTCTCCTGCAGCGCGCGTCCCGCAAAGGTGGAAGTAATCGAAGTATGACACGGGACAGGATTGCTCCGAGCAATCGTGTAAATGCGCAGAAAAGCACGTGGCCAAAAACCGAGAGCGGCTAGCCCGTTTTTTGCTGGCAATTCACGTCGGCTGGTCTGCCGGAAAAAACGACCCACCGCCTACGAATCGCTCAAGCGATTGATCTCTCCCAACGAGACGCGAGCACACACTGCACTGGCGATTAGACGGGTCATGAGCCCTTGAAAGAGGTTGCCCACTTCAGCCTGCAAGCAGATACTGAACGGTCTGATCGCGGTAGCAACCTGGGATCGAAGTTCAAAACACTGAGACGTTACGAAATCGCGATCATCTATGTCGGGAAGGGTTTTGGAAATGGCGCGCTGGGGAGGATTCGAACCCCCGACCCCTTGATTCGTAGTCAAGTACTCTATCCAACTGAGCTACCAGCGCACGATGCGGTCGTTTAACCCCGGTATCCGGGCAGCGCAAGGGCCAATCAGGCCGTCATGCCAGCTGGCAGAAACAGCGTGAAGACTGTCCCATCCTCATCGCTTTTCTTCAGGTCCAACTTGCCCCCATGGCCCCGGATGATCTCGGAACAGATCGCAAGCCCCAGGCCGGTGCCCCCCGCCTTTTGCGCGGACGAGAACGGCTTGAACAGGTTTTCACGGGCTTTTGCGGGAAGGCCGGGACCAGTGTCGCAAATCTCGATACACCAGCCATTGTCGACTTCGGTGGCTGCAATCTTCACCTCGCCGGGCATGTGCGTGGCGGCAATGGCCTGCCGCGCGTTACGAACCAGATTGGACAGGACACGGTGCAACTGCTCCGCATCGGCGCGGACATGCATGTCGCGCGGCACGTCGGCCGTATAGCTTACGTCACCATCGCCTTGGGCAAGATTGTCGTTGTCCAGAACGTCATCAACCAACGGCTCCAGCGGTATACGATCCAACTTGGGCGCAGGCTCTTCGGCCCGGCCAAAGGCCAGTGTGGCCTCCGTTAGGTTAATAGCACGGTTCAGCGAATTGATCAGCTTGGGCGCAATCCTTTGCACTGTCGGGTCAGGCACCGTTTCCAACCGATCCGCCACGAGTGTCGCAACCGAAAGCATATTGCGCAGGTCATGGCTGATCTTGGCCACGGCCTCCCCCAGTTGTGCCAACCGCTCCCGCTGCCGCAGAAGCGAGGTCAGCTGTGTTTGCATCCCGTTCAGGGCCTCTTCCGCATTCCTCAGTTCTCGCACCGATCCCTGGGGTTGGATGATCCGGTTCGCGTCTTCGGGGGCGTCGGCATAGCTCATCATTGAGCCAACGACACGCTTGATCGGGTTCACCATCAAGATACGCACAGCCACAAACAGCAAGAGCGCGGTGAAGATCGAGATGACCGCCGATAAGATCAAAATGCGCTGACCGTAGTCGATCATCGCCATCCGCAAGGGCGCGGTTTCCATCGTGACTTCGATCAACAGACCGGCCTCGCGCACCGGCTCCCCAATAACGCGGATGTTCTGATCTTCCGTCTCGAAGATGCGCATGGTCGCATCGCGGATCAGCTCCCATGCAGGCGGGTCACGCAGATCGAACGAGGCTGAAATCGGCTCCATCCCATCCGTCGACAGGATCAACTGGCGCACGGCATCGCGCCGTAGCACGACGTTCAGAACCTCGGCATTTTCCAGAAGCTCATATTCCAGATCATCGTCGATCATGCCGTCCGTCGCCAGCAAGGCGAGTGAGGCGATCTGCGCCCGTTCCAGACGCGCCAACAGGTAGTCCTCGCGGAAACGGGCAATGGAGGGGACGAAGATGAAAATCTCGGCCAGCATCACGAAGATGATCGTGAGGATCAGAAATCGACCTGATAGTGAGTTGGCCAAACGCCGCCCCCCGAATGGCCCGTTGGGCCTGTTACGTGACCGGCGCCGTTAAGGGCGGCCGAACCTCTGCACGAAGCGCACGACTTTCTTGACCGTATCGCTTTCGAACAGCTTGGGAGAGAAATACGCGCTCGCGGCCCGTTTGTTAATCTCTCCCAGTGTCGGGTAGGGCGCGATCATGTTGGCAACGGCGCTCATCTTCATCTTGTTCGCAATCGCCATGGACCAGATCTGGATCAGATCACCGGCTTGCGGACCAACGATTGTTGCACCCACTGGCTTACCTTTAAAGACCATCACCTTGGCAAAGCCCTTGGTCTGCCCAGTCGCGATGCCACGGTCGTTGTGGTGAAATTCTGCCTTGGCGATGAACACCTTTTCGCCGTGCTGCTCTTTCGCCTGTGCTTCGGTCAGGCCGACTTGCGCCAGCTCGGGCGACGTATAGGTGGCCCAAGGAATGTGATCCGTGCGGGCCTTGGCGGGCAGGCCGAACAACATGGGCCGGATGATGACACCAGCATGGTAGCCCGCGACATGGGTGAATTGGAAACCACCCGCCACATCGCCAACCGCGTAAACCCGCTTGTTGGTCGACCGCAGGCCCGCATCCACCGTGACACCGCGCCGGTCATAGTCGACACCCGCCTTTTCCAGATCGAGCTTGTCGACATTCACCTGACGCCCGACGGCAACGAGCAGATGCGTGCCGTCAAAGCTTTGGCCGTCTTCGGTTTCGACCTTGATAGCCCCATCCGACCCGCTGATCTGGCTGGCCTTCGCGCCTTCTACAATCTCGATGCCCTCGGCGCGCAGGTTCTCCAGCACGATGGCGGCGGCCTCCGGGTCATCCTTGCCCATGGCCTTGTCGCCTTCCAGCACGGTCACCTTTGAGCCTAGCCGCACATGCGCCTGCGCCATCTCCAGCCCGATCGGGCCACCGCCGATGATGATCAGGTGCTCGGGCCGCTCACGCAGGTCAAAAATTGTCTCATTGGTATGGTGTGGCACCGTGTCGAGACCCGGGATCGGTGGCACGAACGGACGCGAGCCTGTGGCAATCACAAACCGGCGCGCCTTGATCACATCCTCACCCGCCTGCACTTCCGTCTCGCTGATGAAACGCCCGAATTCGCGGATCACATGGACACCGAGGCCTTCAAAACGCTCCTGGCTATCCACCGGCTCGATCTCAGCGATTACAGCATGAACGTGGTCCTTGGCAGCAGCGTAATCCGGGTTGGGTGCATGGCCGGCCACACCAAACGCGGCCTCAGATGTTTCATGTGCCTTGTGACCGGCGGCCAGCAGGGCCTTCGACGGCACGCAACCGTAATTCAGGCAATCCCCACCCATCTTGTGGCCTTCCAGAAGGACGACCTTGGCCCCCATCTGCACAGCGCCCGCCGCAACGGACAACCCGCCAGAGCCTGCGCCAATGACGCAGATGTCGGTCTCAATCACAGCCATTGTATCAGATCCCCTTCTTGCCGCGCACGGCCTTCAACACGACGGGCAAGGCGGCCAGCGCACACAGACCCAGGATCGGCAGCAAGACCTGCGGCTCGAAAATGATGCCAAGGTTCGGTGTCTCGCCCCGCTCGAACACTTCGCCAAGACCTGCACCCACCGAGGTGTAGACGATCGCCCCCGGCATGATGCCGAAGAAGGTCGTGATCACATAGCGGCGCAGCGGCACTTCGAAGAGGGCAGGCAAAACATTGGCCACAAAGAACGGCACCGCAGGCACAAGGCGCAGAAGGAACAGGGCGGACCACTGATTCTCATCAATCGCGTCCTTGAACCGCTTGGTGATCCCTTCCGACCCTTCCAACCGCGCCCCGATCCGCGCGCCAAAGCTGGTCTGCGCAGCCAGGAAGATGGCGGTCGCCCCGATGGTCGCGCCTGTGATGTTGAACAAAGCACCCGGGAACGTGGCAAACAGGAACCCGCCTGTCAGCGTGGCAATCGTCGCACCGGGCAGCGAAAACGCGACGATCAAGGCATAGGCCAACACGAACAGGGCAGCGGTCAGAACGTAGTTGGCATCGCGAAACGCCAAAAGCGCCTCACGGTTGTCGGCCAATGCCTGAAAGCTCAGGTAGTCGCGGAAGAAGTAATACCCGACGCCTGCCCCGATCACGACGGCGATCAGTGGCAAATAACGCCCTAGTCCTGAGTTCTGCGGGTCTGACACGCTGTCCGACATATCCCTAAATCCTTGTCCCGTAAGTTGGACCCTAGATGCGACATCCGGCGCAAGGGCGATATCCCTCCTCACGCGCCAGTGATGGGACGTGACGCGATTGCAGGTTTTCGTGACCTTGCGCCCGAAAACTCGTAACAAACGGGCGACACCATGTTTCAGTTCCGCGGAGGATTTGTGGAAAAGGTTCTGATCAGCTCCTGCCTGATGGGCGCGCGCGTCCGATATGATGGCAAAGCCAAGACGCTGGATGACCAGCTTTTGGCGACATGGCGCGCCGAAGGGCGCCTGATCAGCCTGTGCCCTGAGATGGCCGCCGGCCTGCCCACACCCCGCGCCCCGGCTGAGATTGCGCCGGGCGCAACAGCCGAGGCCGTGCTGCGGGGGCGTGGTGCCATCTACGACAAGGACGGGCTCGACATGACCGCCGATTTCGTCAACGGCGCGAACCTTGCGCTTGAGGTGGCTCAGGAAAGCGGCTGCCGCTTTGCGCTTCTGACCGATGGAAGCCCTTCTTGCGGGTCAACGCGCGTCTATTCCGGCGATTTCAACGGGCAGACCCATGAGGGCGAAGGCGTCGTGGCGGCGCGGCTGCGTGCCGGTGGTGTGCGGGTTTTCGCACAGCATCAGCTTAATGATCTGGCCCGCGCCATCGAAGAGGCGGAAAATTCTGGCGGCTAGGCCATCTGGTTTGTTGACTCCACCCCGGCCATTGCCTATTGGCCGGGCTTCAACGTTATTCCTGCCGTTCGAGGGTCGCATTCGGCACCCTCCGGCCAACCAGTAATTCGGAGCGAGACTCATGTCCAAACGCACGTTCCAGCCGTCCAACCTCGTGCGCAAGCGTCGCCACGGGTTCCGTGCGCGCATGGCCACCAAAGCTGGCCGCAAGATTCTGAACGCCCGCCGCGCCCGCGGTCGGAAGTCGCTCAGCGCCTGATCGGCATTTCATGTCGGATTTGAAGCCTCCGCCGAGCACCGCCTCGCCGGGGGCTTTGTCTGTTCAGACCCTGCGCAACCGGCCGGACTTTCTGCGCGCGGCCTCCGCCCGCCGCGTGCCCTGCCCCGCCTTCCTGCTGCAAGCCCGCGAACGCAAACCGGGCGAGGCCGCGGGCATTCGCATCGGCTATACCTGTTCCAAGAAGGTCGGCAATGCCGTCGCCCGCAACCGCGCCAAGCGCCGCCTGCGTGAGATTGCTCGCGCCGTTCTGCCCGTCGAGGGGCACGAAGGCTGGGATTACGTTTTGATTGGCCGCAAAGACGCCACCGCCAGCCGCCCGTTCGCCGAATTGCAGGCCGATCTCGTCCGGGCCTTGCGGAAGGTCCATAAATGAGCCCGCTGGCCTTCATCCTTTCTCTCCCAATCCGCTTCTATCGCGCGGCCATCAGCCCGTGGCTCGGCAGCAATTGCCGGTATCACCCGACCTGCTCGGCCTATGCGATGGAGGCCCTGCGCAAACACGGCGCACTCAAAGGCACTTGGCTGGCCACCCGCCGCATTCTGCGCTGCCACCCATGGGGCGGCTCCGGCATCGACAACGTGCCCGATTAAGGCAGCAAAGTGTGATCCGGTGGGCTGGGTGCCGGGCCGCGCTTGTCCGAGGCATGGCCCTGCAACGTCAGCGACACATCCCTCAGAAATGACTGATCCGCGAAGTAGAAGCGGTGGCTCGCATTCTCAAGATTTCCACCGCTGTTCACGAAATCCCAATAGCGCGCCGTGCAATCCACGTCCGTGAACCCCGCCGCCGTCGGATGCGGCAACCCGACCTTCCCCGCGCGTGATCCGAACCGCTTGATATGCGCCGCCAGACCCAGAGGGAAATCTTCGGCATTGTAATAATTGGTGAAATGGCTCGACCACGGCCCGAACAGCTCACTTGATCCATTCCCCGCCATGAACCCGTCGCTCCGCACATCGCCCGCAAAAAGGCAGATCTTGTCAAATGGAACCCCTCCCAACCCGTTCAGACAGGTCTTCAGCGCATAACTCCCCATCGAATGGCAGATCGCATGAACCCGCTGATTGCCCGGCAGATTGTAGATCGGCCCAACCCCGTCTTCGTAGATCGACCGCGCGGTGCGCTGCACTTTCTCATGGTCTTCAATGTATTTCTTCAACGGCCCACCACCGCCACACGGCCATGAGAAGGCGATCACATCGCCATCGAAGCCGTTCGCCTTCAGCCCCGCCTTCAGCTTCCGCAGGGACCACAACATGCGGGCGACACTGGTGTTGAATCCATGAATGAAGATCGCGACGCCATCCGCACCCATCTGCGGCTCAAGCATTTGCAGCCACGTGGCCTGATCGACACGTTGCCCGGTGTTGTGCCCTTCATGTGGCAGCACGACGTAACTTGTCTCGTTGCTGACCTCATCGGTGAAGGTGTCCGTGGCAGGGTCGTATTTCCGGCGCGTATAGAAAAAATGCACGATCTATCCCCTCTCAAATAAGGGAAAGGCTAACCGACAGCGGGCGTTTCGCAAAATATCGCAGGCAGTCAGTGACGCTCAAACGTGATGATCACTTCACCAATGGGCACGCCAAAACGGCTCATATACGCGCGGTTCAGCAAGCGATCCTCGCTCAACAACCACATCCAGTCATCGAAGGTCACGCGCAGGGGCTCGCGATCCGGCAGGGGCAGATCAATCGTGTATTGCCAGTTGAACGTATCCCCAACCTCGCGGCCCATGGCCGTCCCGATCACACCGGGCGCCGATCCCACCCAGGTATCAGGGCTCGTCTGCGTCAACGTCCAGATGCGCTGCTCGGTGGAACCGTCCTCATAGACGAAATCCTCAACCAGCCGCAGGTTCTGACCGTCCCAAGTGCCGTGAATATCTACGGTGAAGCGCCGCCGCACCTCACCGAAGACGTCCTGAAACTGCCCGTACGCCGTCAGCCGCCCGTCGAAGAATTCCTCAAGGTTCAGCTGCTGGTTGCTCAGCGGCTGGTCATTTAACGAAGGCCGCCCACAGGCCGCAAGGCCAACGACTACCACCAAAATCAGGATGCGTTTCAACATGGATGGGCATCTAAAGCGCCGCGCCGCCCCGGCAAGTCACCTTGACGCAAGGCCCCCACGCCGCCTACCTGCGACCATGCTCGATTCAGATCACGACGACATCCACCCGCTGTTCTCCGGCGCGCCCTCCACGACGGAGTTCAAGAAGCTGCGCAAACGGCTGATCCGCGACACGCGCGAGGCGATTGACCGCTACGGCATGGCGCGCAAAGGCGACCGCTGGCTGGTATGTCTGTCCGGCGGGAAGGACAGCTACACCCTTCTAGCGGCCCTGACCGAGCTTCAGTGGCGCGGTCTTCTTCCAGTCGACATCCTCGCCTGCAATCTCGATCAGGGGCAGCCCGGCTTCCCGGCGACGGTCCTGCCCGAGTTCCTTGAGCGCATGGGCGTCCCCCACCGCATAGAGTACCAAGACACCTATTCCATCGTCGTAGACAAGGTCCCCGCAGGCCGCACTTATTGCGCGCTTTGCTCGCGGCTCCGGCGCGGCAACCTCTACCGCATCGCGCGGGAGGAGGGATGTTCTGCCGTCGTCCTCGGCCATCACCGTGACGATATTCTTGAGACCTTCTTCCTCAACCTCTTCCATGGCGGCAAGCTGGCGACCATGCCGCCCAAGCTGGTCAATGACGAGGGCGACTTGATGGTCCTGCGCCCGCTTGCCCATGTGGCCGAGGCAGATTGCGAAAAATTCGCGCAAGCCATGAACTATCCGATCATTCCCTGCGACCTCTGCGGTTCCCAAGACGGCCTCCAGCGCCAGCAAATCAAAGGGATGCTCGATGAGTGGGAGGCCCGCAGCCCCGGCCGTCGCGGCAAGATGTTTTCCGCCCTGATGAGTGCTCGGCCCTCACATCTTCTGGATCCGGAATTGTTCAATTTTTCCGGACTTTTTCCGAAAGATGCACCATCCGACCCGCGCGCTCCCGACGGCGATTAACCACCTGTAAACCCTCCCTGCGCTACCCCGAAGAACACCAACTTCGATGGGCGTGACAGATGAGCGATACAGGTCCCCGCGCAACGCAGCAGATCGGCCTTTTGGCCCAATCAGCCCTCGGCCGAATTGAGGTTCTGGCGCTCTTTCCGTTGCTGGTTTTGACGGCGGAATTCCTCGGCTTCCAGAACATCGCATTGGTCACGGCGCTTGGCCTGTCGGTCTTGCTGGCAGTGGCCGTCCTGCTGCCCCGACGCGAACGCTCAACCGCGATCAAGTCTGTTCGAACGCACGGCAAAGCCCCATTGATTGAGGCCTTGGCCGAGATTGCGCAATTTGACGACCGGGATACCGTCTGTCTGCATCTGGAAATCGATGATTGGCCGAAAATCGTGGACATGTGGGGACACGACTCGTCGCAATTCATTTCTCAACGGCTCGAAGATCGGTTTCGATCAGTCCTTCGGTCCGATGACCTGCTCTGCCAGTTGGGCGACAACCGCTTCGGCATCGTCTTGGGCGGCATGTCAGCGGCGCGCCTCAGCATCCGCGATACTGTGGCGACCCGACTTCTGAATGCGGCCAGCGAACCTCTGCTGCTCCACGATGCGACGCTCCGTTTGACCGTGACCATTGGCCATGCTTCCCTGCGTCGCAGGGCCTCCGACGTCCCAACGGCGACCTTCAAGGCGGCCGAGGCGGCACTCTCCGCCGCCAAGCTCCACGGCCCCGGCAGCGTTCGTGCCTACACCACCGGCATGGGCCGCGCAAAAAGCGCAGCGTCCGACCTCGCCAGTGAGGTTGAGGAGGCTATTCATTCAGGTGCCATCGATGTCTGGTTTCAGCCGCAAGTTTGCGCACAGACCGGCGAGCTTTCGGGAATGGAAACGCTGGCCCGCTGGCAACACCCCCAACATGGCCTGCTTGGGCCTTCCGAAATCATGTCCGCCCTACAATCCGCAGGTCACATGGCCTTGCTCGGCCAAACTCTGACGCACCGCGCCATAAAGGTTCTAGCCGAACTGGACGCCGCCAAGGCCCGCGTCCCCACCATGTCGATCAACGTATCCGCTGATGAACTGCGGGACCTCACATTGCCCGATGCCCTCGCCTCTGAGCTTGAGCGTTACGGCCTTCGCCCGGATCGGCTAACCGTTGAGATCTCGCCCGACATCACGACGCAGGACCTGGACGATGCCATTTTGTCCAACCTGAAGACACTGAAAGACAACGGCCACAAGCTGGACCTAGAAGGGATCGGCACTGGCGCTATCCCCTTGTCGATCCTGCAGAGATTCTCCGTTGATCGCGTCAAAATCGACCGCGCCCTCGTGGCTGGAAGCGATGCCGATCCGGAACGGGACCGCATCTTGCGCGCAATCGTGTCGCTGTCAGACGCAATGGGCGTACAAACCGTTGCAACCGGTGTCGAGACCTCGCATGAGGCGACATATCTGGCCGGGATCGGGTGTAGCCACTTACAAGGGTTCGGTATCGCACGCCCCATGAAACCCAGCCAGATTAGCCCTTGGGTAAACGCACGCGCCGCTGCAGGCAAAACCATCGACCTGGAAGCACGGCGCGCCGGGTAATTGCACGGACCCACTGCGCCCTGCGCTCATCCCAAGTCACACCCCAAAACACACCCTCCCGCGCCGATTTCGCCCCTTGACCTTCTCGCGCCCCTTCTGTTGAACCGCTGGGAATTGGCCCGTCCCCTCTTGGATGGGTCCAAATGCCTTTTATCTAAGGGCAAACGCGCGGAGAGGTATCGCCGAAATGGACGATCAGAACAGAAACCTGATCCTTGCCACAGGGCTCAGCTTTGTCGTCATTCTTGTATGGTTCCTCCTGTTCCCACCGCCAGAGCCGGTGGAAGACCCAAATGCCTTGCCACCATCGGCAGAAACCGGCGTTGATCCTGTCACCGGTGAGACCGGGATCGCCCTCACACCTCCCGTTGAAGACGCTGGCACAACCGTTGCCGCAGGCGACGAAGGCACGCCGGTCGAAGTGGCCTTGGCAGAAGCCGACCGCATCCCGATTGAAACCCCCTCCGTTGAAGGCTCAATCTCGCTTCTCGGTGGCCGGATCGACGATCTGTCGCTGCGCAACTACTTCACCGAAGTCGACGGCGACGAAATCGTCCGCCTCCTAGCCCCGGTCGGCAGCGATGACCCCTATTACGCCCTCTACGGTTGGCGCCCCTCCTCAGGCATGACCTATAACGACGTCCCCACCTCCAACACCCCGTGGGAGCTTGAAAGCGGTGAGACGCTCACACCTGACAGCCCCATCACGCTCAGCTGGGACAATGGCAGCGGCCTCGTCTTCCGTCGCACCATCGAAATCGACGAAAACTACATGTTCCAGGTCACTCAATCGGTCGAAAACACGACCGAAGTTGAGGTTAACCTGGCTCCCTACGGTATCGTGGCCCGCCATGGCCTGCCCTCTGACCTGCAGAACTTCTTCATCCTTCACGAAGGCGTTGTGCGCAAAGTTGACGGCCAGCTCGAAGAAATCGGCTATGACGACCTGCCCGATCTGGACGTGATCGACCGCGAAGGCGCACCTGCCGAACTGGTCGACGTCGAAGCCAATGGCTGGATCGGCTTCACGGACAAATACTGGATGACAACGCTGATTCCCGAAGACGGCCAGCCGTTTACCACCGTCATCAAATACGTCCCCTCCGCCGACATCTATCAGACCGAAGCGCGCCTGCCCTTCATGACAATCGCAGCAGGCGAGACCGCCGAAGTGACCACGCAGCTATTCGCGGGTGCGAAAGAGGCTGAGGTCATCCGTGATTACGAGAACGCCGAACCTGGCATGATCGCGTCCCTTTTCGGGGCCGAGCAGGACCCCAACCGGCCAGAGGTTGCGCGCTTCATCGACTCAATCGACTGGGGCTGGTTCTACTTCCTGACCAAGCCGATCTTCTGGTTGCTGCATTGGCTTAACGGCATCATCGGAAATATGGGCATCTCGATCATCGCCCTGACCTTCATCATCAAGGCCATCCTCTTCCCGCTCGCCTACCGCTCCTACGTGTCCATGGCGAAGATGAAAGAGCTTCAGCCAGAAATGGAGAAGCTCAAGGAGAGCGCCGGTGACGACCGCGAGAAGCTCCAGAAAGGCATGATGGAGCTCTACAGGAAAAACAAGGTGAACCCGGCGGGTGGCTGTTTACCGATCCTGCTGCAGATCCCGATCTTCTTCTCGCTCTACAAGGTGATCTTCGTCACGCTGGAACTGCGCCACGCGCCATTCTTCGGCTGGCTGAATGACCTTTCGGCCCCCGACAGCTCCTCGATCATCAACCTGTTCGGCCTTTTGCCGAACCCGGCACCCGATCCCGAAAGCATCATGGCGCTGATCTTCATTGGCATCCTGCCCATCCTTCTGGGCATCACCATGTGGCTCCAGCAAAAGCTGAACCCGGCCCCCACGGACCCGACGCAGGCGATGATCTTCGCCTGGCTCCCATGGGTGTTCATGTTCATGCTCGGCAGCTTTGCCTCGGGCCTGCTGGTCTACTGGATCGCGAACAACACGCTGACCTTCAGCCAGCAATACCTGATCATGCGCAGTCAGGGGTACAAACCCGACGTCTTCGGCAACATCCGCAAAAGCTTTGCGAAAAAGCCGAAAGACGGGGCATGAGCTGTACGCTCGATCAGATCTGGCGTTTCCCGATCAAAGGCATCGGAGCAGAACCGCTGGACCGGGTCGAGCTGTCCGAAGGCCTGCCCTTGCCCCTAGACCGGGCCTGGGCTGTTCTGGAAGACGGCGGCGATGCGTCCGAGGGCTGGCGCTCCTGCCGCAACTTCCTGCGCGGGGCCAAAGGGCCCTCGCTGATGGCGGTCATGGCACGGATGGAGGGCGACATGGTGCACCTGTCCCACCCGGACAGACCAGACCTCAAAATTGACCCGGCGCAGGACAGCACAGCCCTGTTCGACTGGCTGAAACCGATCTACCCGGCGGAACGCAAAGCCCCCGCCGCTCTCGTGAAATCTCCGCCAGAGGGCATGAGCGATGCGCCCTTCGCCTCCATCTCCATCCTGAACCCCTCCTCCCTCCGTGCCCTTGGCCAAAAACTCGGCCAGGCCCTCGACGCCCGCCGCTTCCGCGGCAACCTCATCGTCGACGGCCTCGCCCCGTGGGAAGAATTCGACCTGGTGGGCAAGACGCTCTCAATCGGCGACACCCGCCTTGAAATCGTGGAACGGATCACCCGCTGCCGCGCGACCGAGGCAAACCCGGAAACCGGCAAACGCGACGCCAACACGCTCCGCGCTCTTGAAGACGGCTGGGGCCATCAAGATTTCGGCGTCTACGCAATGGTCCGCACGGGCGGCACGATCGCCACCGGCGACGCGGTGAATCTCACATGAACACCCTGCCCTTTCCCCTCGCCGACGCGCCCGACGACGCCACGGCCGAACGGGGCCGCAAACTCTTCGCCGCCGGTGCGGATTTCCTGAAAGGCGTCGTCGCGATGGACGGCCTGCCGCCCGCCGACCGCACAGAAGTCTGCTTCGCGGGCCGCTCCAACGTTGGTAAATCCACGCTCATCAACGCGCTGACCAACCGCAAAGGCCTCGCGCGCGCCTCCAACACGCCCGGCCGCACGCAAGAGATCAACTACTTCACCCTCACCGACTCCCACTATCTCGTCGACCTGCCCGGTTACGGCTATGCTGAAGCGCCCCTGCCCGTCGTTAAGCAATGGCAGGCGCTGCTCAAAGCCTACCTGCAAGGCCGCGCCACCCTGCGTCGCGCCTTTGTGTTGATCGACGCACGCCACGGGGCCAAACCCGTCGATGACGAAATCATGTCGCTCCTCGACGTGGCCGCTGTCCCTTTCCAAGTCGTGCTCACCAAAGCCGACAAGGTGAAAGGTAAAGACCGCGAGACCTCGCTCAAACGCACCCGTGAGGCGCTCGCCAAACACCCCGCCGCCTTCCCCGAGATGATCCTGACCAGCTCGGAAAAAGGCGACGGCATCGCCACGCTGCGCGCCACCATCGCTACCCTTTAACCTCCGATAAAGGTTAACGCGCGCCCATCCTCCATTCGCACAGAATATCCCGGGGGTTTGGGGGCTGGCCCCCAAGACGTCTCCACCATACCCTCCCCCTCAACTCAGCACGATTCCGGCGCCAGCCCATGAGAAAACAGATGACCCGCGACTACCTTGCCACTGCCCGCACCCTCAGCGAGGCGTTGCCCTACCTGCAACGCTTCAACGACGCCATCATCGTGGTGAAGTTCGGCGGCAACGCCATGGGCGATGATGAGGAAATGGCCAGCTTCGCGCGCGACATCGTCCTGCTACGCCAGGTCGGCGTGAACCCCGTGGTCGTCCATGGCGGCGGTCCCATGATCAATGACATGCTCGCCAAACTGGGCATTGAAAGCAGCTTTAAGGACGGCAAGCGTGTGACCGACGCCGCCACGGTCGAAGTCGTCGAAATGGTTCTGTCAGGCCGCGTCAACAAACGCATTGTGCAGGCGATCAATGCCGAAGGCGGCAAGGCGGTTGGCCTGTCGGGCAAGGACGCGAACCTCATCACCTGCGACCCCGCCAACCCCGATCTGGGTTTCGTGGGTGAACCGACAGAAGTCGACCCCTCTGTCCTCAACAACCTGTTTGAGGATGACATGATCCCGGTCATCGCCCCCCTCGGCCTCGGCCGCGCAGGCGAGACCTTCAACATCAACGGCGACACCGCCGCCGGGGCCATCGCCGCCGCGCTCCAAGCCGACCGGCTGCTCCTGCTGACCAACGTGGCAGGCGTCAAGAACGCGGACGGCGACGTTGTCACCGAACTCAGCGCCGCAGATGTCGACGCCATGACCGCCGATGGCACCATCGCAGGCGGCATGATCCCGAAGACTGAAACCGCGCTCAAAGCCGTGCGCGCAGGCGTCCGCGCCTGCACCATCGTGGATGGCCGCGTGCCGAATGCCGTCCTGCTGGAGCTCTTCACCGAACACGGTGCAGGCTCCATGATCAGGGCGTGAGGAACATGGATTACGACACCATCGCCACCGCCGCTGCCGCCAACCACCTGACCATCGTGGGCGCATTCCACCCCGGCCCGGACGACAACGCCCCCGACGGAACCGGCACCCTCGTCCTCCTCGCGCCGAAAGAACCCGGCTTTTGGGCTTGGTTCCAGACGCAACCCGAGGCGCGCGATGGGCAGCCCGACATGATGGACCGCTGGTCTCAGCGGGTCATTGACGACATCGCAGATCAACTCGACGCCGCTTCCCTCTTTCCCTTCGGTGGCCCGCCTTGGCACCCGTTCATCTCATGGGCAACCAAATCTGGCTCCATCCATTCCAGCCCGGTCTCTCTGCTCGTCCATAACGACCAGGGTCTGATGATTTCCTTCCGGGGCGCGCTGGCCCTGACCGAGAAGATCGACCTCACCCCGCCACGCTTGACCCCCTGCCTGCTCTGCTCTGCCCCGTGTGAGACCGCCTGCCCCGTCGATGCCCTCAGCGAAGATGGCTATGACACCGCCGCCTGCCACACCTTTCTCGACACACCCGAGGGCGCGGATTGCATGGCGAATGGCTGCAAAGCCCGCCGCGCCTGCCCGGTCAGCCAAGACTATCCCCGCGACCCGGCGCAATCGGCCTATCATATGCGGCACTTCCACCGATGACCCGCACTCTGATCCTCATCCGTCACTGCAAATCCGATTGGTCCGCCAATCAAGAGGATCACGCCCGCCCGCTGAACCCGCGCGGCCGACGCGCAGCACCGCGGCTTGGGGCGTTTCTGGCGGCCGAGGGCCTGGCCCCGGATGAGGTGCTTTGCTCAGACGCGATGCGCACCCGCGAAACTTGGGCCGGGATCGCCTCGCAGCTCCCAGACGCGCCCGCGCCCACGCTCAGCCGCACGCTCTATCTCGCGGACCCTGCCGCAATGCTCACCGCCATCCGCGCCGGCACCGGCACTATCGTCGCCGTGATCGGCCACAACCCGGGCATCGGTGAATTAGCCTGGAGCCTCGCGGAGAAGCCGCCCCACGACGAGCGTTTCGGCATGTACCCGACCGGCGCCACGACCGTTCTGCGGGTCGGCGCTCCTTGGTCCGACCTCACAACAGGCGAAGTCACTCATTTCACCACACCGCGTGACCTGCCTGATCCGGGCTGACTGCCCCGGTCTTCCACTGGTCAAAAATACTCAAAAGAAAACGCCCGCCTTCCAGCGGAGGCGGGCGCAATTTGTGTGCGTAGCCGTGGGTCTCAGTGACCGAGGATCTGGCTCAGGAAGAGCTGCGTGCGCTCGGACTGCGGGTTCGTAAAGAACTCCTCCGGCTCGTTCTGCTCCACGATCTGACCGGCATCCATGAAGATCACGCGGTTGGCGACCTGACGGGCAAAGCCCATCTCGTGGGTCACGCACAGCATGGTCATGCCCTCTTCGGCGAGCTGGATCATCGTATCCAGCACTTCCTTGATCATTTCCGGGTCAAGGGCCGAGGTCGGCTCGTCAAACAGCATGATCCGCGGGCGCATACACAGCGACCGGGCAATCGCCACACGCTGCTGCTGACCACCGGAAAGCTGGCCAGGATACTTGTCGGCCTGCTCGGGGATCTTCACCTTTTCCAGGAAGTACATTGCCGTCTCTTCGGCTTCCCGCTTCGGCGTCTTGCGCACCCAAATGGGCGCCAGCGTGCAGTTTTCCAGGATCGTCAGGTGCGGGAACAGATTGAAGTGCTGGAAGCACATGCCAACCTCAGACCGAATCTTGTCGATGTTCTTCAGGTCGTTCGACAGAAGCGTACCATCGACGGTGATCGTGCCCTGCTGATGCTCTTCCAGCGCGTTGATGCACCGGATCAGCGTCGACTTACCCGAGCCGGACGGACCACAGATCACGATCCGCTCACCCCGCTGCACGGTCAGGTTGATGTCGCGCAACACGTGGAAATTCCCGTACCACTTGTTCATCCCCTGAATGTCGATGGCCACCTCGTCGGAGACCTTCATTTGCGAGCGGTCGATTGCGCGCTCTTCTACCAAATTTGTGTCAGCCATAGCTCAGGCCTCCTTAACGGTGATCGGTGCGCAGTTTGCGCTCGAGATATTGCGAGTAGCGGGACATGCCGTAGCAACAGATGAAGAAGCACAGCCCGATGAAGATGAACAGTTCCCAGTAGATGCCGTTCCAGTCGGTCGTCGCCCGGATCAGGTTCGAGAACCCGATCGGGTCGCTGAGGCCCACGAAGACCACCAGCACGGTGTCTTTGAACAGGCCAATGAACGACGAAACGATACCTGGGATCGAGATTTTCAACGCCTGCGGCAGGATGATCAGCTGCATGGACTGCCAGTAGTTCAGGCCAAGCGAGTCGGCCCCCTCATACTGACCCCGCGGCAGGGCGGCGAGGCCACCCCGGATCACCTCGGCGATATAGGCCGAGGAGAACAGCGTCACCATGATGATCACGCGCAGCATAAGGTCGAAATTCGTGCCCGGCGGCAGGAAGTAGTTCAACAGGAGCGAGGCCGTGAAGAGCCACACGATCAGCGGCACCCCCCGGATCACCTCGATGAAGATCACCGAGAACTTGTTGATGATGAACAGATCCGACTGTCGACCAAGCGCCAGAATGATCCCCAAAGGCATCGACAGGATGATGCCCGAGGCCCCGATCACGAACGCCAGAAGGAAGCCCCCGAAATCATCGGACGGCACCGGCGTGATCCCAAGCGGGATCGCACTGGACAACGCGCCTGCCACAGGCCCGGCGATGAACAGCCAGTAGAGGATCGGGATCAGGATCGCGGCAATCGTCGCCCCCAAGGCACCGATCGCCGGCGCCCCGAACTTGAAGATCGCCCAGCCGATCACGAAACCCACTGCAATCATCAGCGGACCCCAGATCGTGCCACCCCACAGCAGCCACGCGCAAAGGAACGGCGCGGCAGCCGTCAAGATGAACAACTTGCGCGGCACCGTGTCGAACAGAACCGGCGCAAGCGCGACCAGGAAGATCACCAGCGAAAGGATCGGCCGCCAGTACAGGTCAGATGGGTAGAAGCCGAACGTCAGCTGATGCCAACGATCCGTCAGCACCGCCCAACAGGCGACACCATGGCCATGTTCGCTGGACCCGCCACGTGCATCCCGGATTTCCCGGCACTCACTCAGCGACCCGGCATCCCAGATACCATTGACCATCCACGGCAGGATGCCCTGCAAGACATAGTAGATCACGAAAATCGACAGGACCGTCAGGATCGCATTCAGCGGTGAGGAGAACAGGTTCTCCCGCATCCATTTGACGGGACCAGCGGCTGTGATCGGTGGCGCCTGTTCCGGCAACATCTCCGTGCGGACATAGGCGGTTTCTGCATGAATCTCGCTCATATCACCGCTCCTGCAACTTGACGGAATTGTTGTAGATGTTCATCGCGCCCGAAATGATCAGCGACGTGATCAGGTAGAACAGGCCCAGAAGAAGCATCCCCTCCAACTCGCGACCGGTCTGGTTGATCGTGATCCCCCCAAGGGTGGACCGGACATCCATGTACCCCACGGCAATCGCCAGTGAGGAATTCTTGGTCAGGTTCAGGAATTGCGAAATCAGCGGCGGAATGATCACCCGCAGCGCTTGCGGCAGGATCACAAGGTTCATGGTCCAGCTTGGCCGCATCCCCAAGGCAAAAGCTGCCTCTGTCTGCCCCTTGCTGACCGCCATGATACCCGCGCGCACAATCTCTGCGATGAAGGCGCCGGTATAAAGCGACAAGGCGAACCACAAAGCGATCAGCGAGTTCCGCAGGTGAATACCATCGGCGAAGTTAAAGCCACGCAATTCGGGGTATTCCAGCGTCGCACCCAAAGCGACCAGCACGATCAGGGCAGGCACAATCACCGCCCCTAATCGCATCCAGAACGTGCCCGGCGGGCGAACCCCTGTTTTTTCCTGAATGGCCGTCGCACGGCGTCCGATAAAGCCCGATGCCACGAAGCCTGCGATAATCACGACCAGCAGCAAGATCATGTCACCTGCGCTTTGCGACGCGACCACGGCACCCGTTTCCGCATCAACCTCATTTCCACCAAGCGAGCGGTTGAACACGAGATTGGGGATGTAGATGCCACGGTTGGTGATCGCGACGCTGTCGCCAAGGATCATCGACGCCTCAGCGTCCTCACCACGGAAATCGCGCGGCTGCGGCGTGCCTTCGGTCATCACGGCGAAGATCACGAGGATCCACAGCAGCAGGGGAATGTTGCGGAAGCCTTCCACATAAACGCCCATTAGGCGCGACACGATCCAGTTTTTCGACAGGCGCAGAACACCCGCAAACACACCCAGGATCGTGGCCGTGATACAGCCCAGAACTGCCACAAGCAGCGTATTCAGAATGCCGACAATAGCCGCACGGCCATGGGTCGAGTCGTTGGAATATTCGACAAGACGCTGGTTGATGTCATACCCGGCGCGGTTGCCAAGGAAGCCAAAATCAAAGTCTTTGCCAAGCGCTTGAAGGTTGGTGACGACGTTGTTCGCCAGCCAGACCAAACCAAGCATGATCAGTATGAACGCAACCACCTGGATCGTCATGGATCGGTAGCGCGTGTCATAGATAAGCTGGCTAAGCCGGAACCCCTCCACCGGTGGGTCGGTCATCGTTGCCATCGCTGTGGCCCCCTGTCGTTGGTTTCGTTGTTGCGGTACGGGCCGTCTTTTGCGGTCCCTTGCATCACTGCAACTTACGTTTGTCCGTATATGAGAAGGGCGCGAACTTTACGCTCGCGCCCTCTCGTTTTTAGGTCTTACCGGAACGGCGGGCTGTAGAGCAGGCCACCATCGGTCCACTGAGCGTTCAGGCCACGGGCCAGACCGATCGGGGTGGATTCACCGATATTGCCTTCGAACAGCTCACCGTAGTTGCCCACGGCTGCGATTGCGTTCGCGGCCCAATCCGCTTCGAGGCCGAGCATTGCGCCCAGTTCACCCTCGGTGCCCAGCAGGCGACGGATTTCGGGGTTCTCGGTGGTGCCACCGATCTCGCCAACGTTGGCCGAGGTCACGCCCAGCTCTTCAGCGGTGATCAGTGCGTTCAGAGTCCAGCGAACGATATCGCCCCACTCATGGTCGCCATGGCGAACAAGCGGGCCGAGCGGTTCTTTGGAAACGATCTCGGGCAGAACGACGTGTGCCGACGGATCTTCGAACGTGGCGCGCGTTGCGGCCAGGCCCGAGGCGTCCGTGGTGTAAACGTCACATGCACCGGCAAGGTACTGCTGCTGTGCTTCTGCGTTGGTCTCGATCGGCACGGGCTCGTAGCTCATGTTGTTCGAGGCAAAGAAGTCAGCAAGGTTCAGTTCGGTCGTGGTGCCGGTCTGGATGCAGACGGTTGCGCCGTCCAGTTCCAGTGCGGACGAGACGCCCAGTTCACGGGGAACCATGAAGCCCTGACCATCGTAGTAGTTCACGCCGGTAAATTCGAACGCGAGGTCCACATCGCGCGAGAATGTCCAGGTGGTGTTACGGGCCAGCATGTCGACTTCGCCCGATGCCAGCGCGGTAAAGCGGGTCTGGCCAGTGGTCGGAACGAATTCAACGGCTGTCGCGTCGCCGAGAACAGCTGCAGCAACCGCACGGCAGACGCCAACGTCGAAGCCTTCCCATTCGCCTTCGGCGTTGGGGGCCGCAAAGCCGGTCAGACCAGTGGTCACGCCGCAGTTCAGCGAGCCACGCTCTTGAACCTCGGCGAGGGTCTGGGCCGAAGCAGCACCTGCGATCAGTGCGCTGGCCGCAAGCGTGCCGAGAAATACGGATTTTTTCATTGTTAACCTCTTCCTGTGGGATCGCCCTAAGGGATCATATTATTTGCCCTTTGGGCCTTGGCATATGCCGGGAGGGGCTTTTTGCCCCCCGCCGCTGCCAAAATGGGCAAATCCTGTGCATAAGGTCAAGGGCGTCGGGTGTTCAAAACAGGCTGGAAACACTTCGTTTGCAGGCCCGCGCAAGGTCACTGCCCGGAATTTATGCAATGGGTGTTGGGCTATGCCCTGTGAAACATCACTTCTCAGAGCAAAGCGACAGGAACCGCTCGGCGTGAAGCAATTGGGCACGCTTGGCCTCTGCCATCTGCGTGGCCTCGTCATCTTCGCCCCATTGCGAGATCTGCCAATCCTCATCGATTCGGCTCAAACGCCAGCCTTCATTGGCCGAAATGTGGCGCTCCGCGATGGCCAGACCCAGCACCAGAGACCCGGTCAGCGTGATCAGATCGTGCAGCGCCGTCAGCGGGAACGCCTCGGTATGTGACACCTGCGCAGCAAGCGCGCCCAGCGCCGCAGGGTCTTGATCTACCGGTAAGACGCCCGCCACCGGCACCAACCGGGCAGCAAACCGTTCCGTCGCCCAATCCAGCAGCGGATCCCACGCGTCCTGCTGACGTTGCGTCAACTCCGCCGGCCCATGCGCGCGATAGCACAGGAGGTCAGTTTCCCCATAGGCCGACAGCATCGCGCAGACCTCCGCATGCTGCGGCGCGACTCGCTCAATGGCTGAGTTTGCGGACCGCGTGTTGGGCATCGTGAGCGGCTGGATATGCCCATCCTGCGCGCGCCATTCTTCGGCCACGGCCTCTGCCATCGCCTCCGTCGGCAGAAGCAGAGGCAGCTTGCCCGGCGTGTTCAACGTGCGCTCATCCAGAAACACCCGGTATCCGCCCTCATCCGCGCGCACCGCAACGTCTGTCCAAAACCGCTTTGCTTTCCATTCCGTCATGCGAACGTCCAACACTCCTCTAGCGCCGCAGGCAGATCCTCGAACCGATCCAGCACGCGCGCGGCACCCGCGCCCATCAGCACCGCACGCGAATGATAGCCCCAGCCGACCGCCAAGGCGCCCACATCCCCTGCCCGCGCCATTTCCATATCGAAACTCGTATCGCCGACCATCACCGCCATATGGGCCTCAACCCCCGTCTCATCCAGACATGCGCGCACCATCGACGGATGCGGCTTGGACGGATGGAAATCCGCCACTTGCACGGTCTGAAAGACACGCGCCCAGCCATGCAGCTCGATCAGATGGTCCAGCCCCCGCTTCGACTTGCCCGTGGCCACACCCAGCAGCACATCATCCCGCGAAGCCAACCCGGCCAGAACCTCAGCCGCGCCCGGATAGAGCGGCGAGTGCGCAGCCCCGTCCCCGGCCATGCGCAACCCCGCAAACGTGTCTTTGTAGGCCTCCGTCAAACGCATCGCCAAATCCGCCCGGTCCGGCACCAGCCGCGCGAACGCTTCCGGCAACGACAGGCCGACGATCCCAAGCACCGCCTCCCGCGAAGGCACCGCCATCCCATGCGCCTCGAACGCGCCCTGCATCGACGCCAGGATATGCGCCTGACTGTCCACCAGCGTGCCGTCCACATCGAAAATGACCAGCTTCAGGTCCATTCGTCATCCTCGAACGGATCGGCTGGCACATCCGAAGGATGCCACCCCAACGTCTCCCACGTCTTCGCCATATGCTCGGACAACGGCGCAACCAGGTTTACCACCGCCCCGCCAAACGGATGCTCAAACCGCAACGACCGCGCGTGCAGATGCAGCTTGCGGCTGATCTCGCCGCCCAGCTGCGCGCCCCAGCCATCGCCCAGATTTTCCTGACCCGAGCCGCCATACTTCCCGTCGCCAATGATCGGATGCCCGATCTCGGCCATATGCGCGCGCAATTGATGCGTCCGCCCCGTGATCGGAACCAAAGCACACCACGACACGCGCCCCCCAAGGTTCGACAGCACCGCGTAATCCGTCTCGGCCCGCTTAGCCCCCTCGACGTCGCGCACCTCGTCCGGCATCACCGCTCGCATCTTCTCGTTCTCACCGCCCTTGCCATGGCCCGGTGCCTTCACCAGCCCGTATTTGATCGTCCCCATCTTCGGCAGAGGTGTACCCGCCACGGCCGCCCAGTAAATCTTCCGCGTCTCCCGCGCCCGGAACGCATCGGTCAGCGCCTTGGCACTTGCCCGCGTACGCGCCATCAGCAAGACGCCCGAAGTGTCCTTGTCCAGCCGATGCACCAGCCTAGGCTTCTCTTCGAATCCAAACTTCAACACCTCGCTCAACCCATCCACATGGCGGCTCTGCCCCGACCCGCCCTGCGACGGCAAACCAGCAGGCTTGTTCAGCGCAATGATGTAATCGTCGCGGTAGATCACCGCCTTCCGCATCATCTCCGCATCCGCATCGCTGACCTTTGGCGCGCGATGCACCACCGGCGCGGCCCCGTCAGGCAGCGGCGGCACCCGCACGGACTGCCCCACTTCAACGCGGGTCGAGGTTTTCACCCGCCCGCCATCAACACGGATTTCGCCCTTGCGGCACATCTTCTCGATCCGGCCCTGCGGCACATGTGGGAACCGGCGGCGGAACCAGCGGTCGAGCCGCTGATCGCCCTCATCCGGGCCCACTTCAACCGTCTGAACCCCACTCATGCGACCATCCCCCGCGCAACCCAAAGGCCCAGCATCAGCCCGCCAATCGACAAGATCACCGACGCGCCCACATAAAGCGCCGCCTGCCCTATATCGCCACGCTCATACAGCGTGACCGCCTCAAGCGAAAAGGCCGAGAAGGTCGTGAACCCGCCCAGCAGGCCCGTCATCACCAACGGCGACAAATGCGTCAGCCCCCGATGCGCGGCGACCACCACAAAGACCCCCATCAGGAAAGAGCCCACAACGTTCACCGTCAGGATTGGCAACGGAAAAGCGGAATGCCCAAACAGCCGGATCATCCCGAGACCTGTCAGGTATCGGAGCACGGCGCCAACGGCACCGCCAAGGGCCACTTGCAGGATCGCTGTCATGGGGGCGGGATGCGCCGGGCGGGTCAGGATGTCAACGGAGCCAGGCCATCGACGGGCCTCGGTGCGGCGATCCAACGGTCGTTATCAGGCACTTTATGGTGGCCAAGCACAATCTCCGTACATGCGACGCACCAAGATCAGCCAAATCGCCGGGCCGGTGGGAGGCCCGTCGATGGCCGGGCGGCTGCGCCGCTGTTAACCGACTTGGCGTTTCAACTCCCCCGCTTCTTCCGCAACCCGTCAAACCATTCCACACGCTTCTTCAACTCCCGCTCAAACCCGCGCTCTTTCGGCTCGTAATACCGCGCGCGCGACATCGTGTCGGGAAAGTAATTCGCCCCTGAAAACCCGTCTTCATGGTCATGGTCGTAAGCATAACCCTCGCCATAACCCTGATCCTTCATCATCGACGTGGGCGCGTTCAGGATATGCTTGGGCGGCATCGCGGAACCGGTCGATTTCGCGCTCGCGCGCGCCGCCTTGTAGGCCACGTAATTCGCGTTCGATTTGGGCGCGAGCGCCAGATAGATGATCGCCTGGGACAGCGCCAATTCCCCCTCCGGGCTGCCCAGCCGCTCATACGTCTCCCACGCATCCAGACAGACCCGCTGCGCTTGCGGGTCGGCGAGGCCCACGTCTTCCACCGCCATCCGCACCATGCGCCGCGCCAAATACCGCGGGTCCTCGCCCCCCTCCAGCATCCGCGCAAACCAGTAAAGGCACGCGTCGGGGTCCGACCCCCGCATGGATTTGTGCAACGCCGAGATCAGATTGTAATGCGCATCCCCCGACTTGTCGTATTGCGCCGCGCGTCGTTGCAGCCGCGCACCCAAGGCCTTGGTGTCCAGCGGCTCTACCTTCCACGCCGCGACCTGCTCCACCAGATTGAGAAGCGAGCGCCCGTCCCCATCCGCCATCTCCCGCAACGCCACCCGCGCATCGGGCAGAAGCGGCAGCTTGCGTTCCAACTCCGCCTCCGCCCGCTGCAACAGTGCCTCAAGATCATCGTCGCTGAGCCGCTCCAGCACCATGACTTGAGATCGCGACATGACAGCGGCGTTCAACTCGAACGAGGGGTTCTCCGTCGTCGCCCCCACCAAAAGGATCGTGCCATCCTCCATATGCGGCAGAAAACTGTCCTGCTGTGCCTTGTTGAAGCGGTGGATTTCGTCGACGAACAAGAGCGTGCCTTTGCCGTTCTGGCGGCGCAGCTTTGCGCCCTCGAACACCTTCCGCAGGTCCGGGACACCCGTGAAGATCGCGCTGATCTGCACGAAATGCAGGTCCGTCTCGTCGGCCAGAAGCCGTGCGATTGTGGTCTTGCCCACGCCCGGCGGCCCCCAGAAGATGAGCGAGGACAGCGACCCGCTGTCCAGCATCACCCGAAGGCTGCCTTCAGGGCCGAGGATATGGCCCTGCCCGATCACCTCCGACAAGGCAGCCGGCCGCAGCCGATCCGCAAGCGGGCGCGGCCCTTTGGCGGCGTCCTGCGCCGCAGCAGATGTATCGAAGAGATCAGCCATGATGGGCAAAACTACGCCCGCGCCACCTTGGCGGCAAGCCTTAAGAAAAGGTTAACGAAATGGCGTTTAAATATCTTTTTCAACGGCTTAACCCCTCTGCTCACGCGTGAGCAAAGGGGCTGAAGCCGCACATCAGTGCATTTTCGAGGCCATCGAGACAAAGTAGCACCGATGCGCCACGCCACCGATCTTCATGATCGGCCCCCCGGCCTCCATATCAATGCCCAACCGGCGACCAAGGCGTGGGATACCGATCGGCAGAAGCCCCAAAAGCGTCGTCGCCCCCAGCTCCCGCGCCGAGCGCACCATATGCCCCATCAGCGACATCTGTACTTCGCGCCGGATCTCGGTCTCCACACCCTCCGCGACAAACAAACGGTTCGCATCCCAGATATGATCCGCAATCGGCGCCGGATCATCCAGTAGGTTGGCGGGGATCGAGTCCAAAAGCCCCCGCTGCGCATCGCGCACCATATAGGAATAGATGCCACAAGATGCAGTCGTCGGCGTCAGCCGCACCCCCGCCAGAACCCGCAGGCCATCATGGACACAGACCCACCGGCTCTGCGCCGTGTCGTACTGGTCGAATTCCATGTCCCCTTCCGAGGGGATCTCCCAGCCCATCTCTTCGATGAATTTCTGATGTCTGGCTTTCAGCATGTTCGTGAACAGGGGCCCATGCCGGTGAAAGTTCTCGAACGAAAGGGTCGTCATTTGCATGTGAGTCTCCAATGAGGTGAATCGATATGTTCGACGCACCGCCAAGTTGGCTCTCATGCGGGGCTGCTGCCCCTTTGGCTCAGATCAATCCATACTCCTTGGCCCTTTGAACGGCTTCTGCCGTCGTTCGGGCCATCAGCTTCTGACGCGCAGACGTCAGACGCGCCTTGAACGCGCTTTCGGATATGCCGAGCTTTGCGGCAGCAGCTGCATGGCGGTCCCCCTCCGCGATGCATTTCAGTGCGTCGGCCTGCGCCTTGGACAGGCGGGCCGGCGGTTCGGACAGATCGTGCATCCGGTGCACGATCCGATAAACAAGCTCCATTTCATCTTCGGTGAACTCGCGGTCTTCCCGACTCGCGCCCGCAATGGTGCGCGACGACATCGGCCCGATGGATGCGATCATCCCGTATTTCAGGCCGTATTCCGCAGATTCCTTCAGGATTCCAAACGGATCAGGCAGGCCAATCTGGCTCCACCGGCGCGTCCCGGTATGGCTCAGCCCCCAAGCCAAAGTGGGGTCGCGCAGACCGTAGAGTTTTGATGTGTAAACCTCCTGCCAGGAGTCGGGATAGGTGTTCACCATGATCAGCGGCGAGACGTAGCGGATGTGCAGACCCACGGCGAACCCGGCAGGGGCCGCCAGCGAAAGTTCGTGCAGCAAGAGGTCTAGAACCGGCGCTTTTGTCATCTAACCCACCAAATGGACATGTCCATTTAGATAGGTTGCCCGAAACGGGGTCAACCCGGATGATCAAGCGCTAACGCAAGGTGAGACGAATGACCAAAAGGATCGATCCCGATCTTTTCGCGCGTCTCATGAAGTTGTCTTCTGAAACGCGCCGTGACCTACTCGAATTCCTCGGGCAATCGCCCGTGGATACGGAATCTGTCGTGCGCGATGGGCCCTTGAACCACACAGGTTCTGGCCCTTCGAAGAGGCGCTAACAAGACGTCACCCATCCCCAAAAGGAAAAACCCTCCGACGAGGCCGGAGGGTTCAATCAAAGGGCCTGATGGCAGGGATCAGCCTTCTGCGGCTTCTTCCTCTTCCACACGGGCGCGGTCTGCGGCGCCTTTCGCGTCAACGTCACGGTCCACGAACTCGATGATCGCCATCGGCGCCATGTCACCGTAGCGGAAGCCCGCTTTCATCACGCGAACATAGCCACCCTGACGCTCTGCATAGCGGGGGCCAAGCACGTCAAAGAGCTTCGTGACGAACTGGTCCTGCTTGAGCTGCGAGGCGGCCTGACGGCGCGCGTGCAGATCGCCACGCTTGGCCAGCGTGATCAGCTTTTCAACGATCGGACGCAGTTCCTTTGCCTTGGGCAGGGTGGTCTTAATCTGTTCATGTTCGATCAGCGAGCCGGCCATGTTCGAGAACATAGCTTTGCGGTGTTCGTGGGTCCGGTTCAGGCGGCGGTATCCGCGGGCGTGACGCATTGTCTATCTCCAATTCAGGGGCCCTCTACGGGCGTTTTTGCTTTGTCTGGGGCCCCATGCGTGCGGGGCCCTCTCCTTGGGGCGTTCAAACCCGAATATTCCCCGGCGCGACCGGGCATTCTTTCCGCAGCTTAGAAGTTGTCTTCGTACTTCTTCGCCAGTTCTTCGATGTTGTCGGGCGGCCAGTCCACGATATCCATACCGAGGTGCAGACCCATGCCAGACAGCACTTCCTTGATCTCGTTGAGCGACTTGCGGCCGAAGTTCGGCGTGCGCAACATCTCTGCTTCGGTCTTCTGGATCAGATCACCGATGTAGACGATGTTGTCGTTCTTAAGGCAGTTCGCCGAACGCACGGACAGCTCAAGCTCATCAACCTTCTTCAGCAGAAGCGGGTTGAATTCCAGATCGTCCTCGTCGTCCTGACGGGTCGCCGATTCCGGCTCGTCGAAGTTCACGAAGATCGACAGCTGGTCCTGGATGATCCGAGCAGCGTAAGCCACGGCATCGTCAGGCGTGACGGAGCCGTCAGTTTCCAGCTTCAGCGTCAGCTTGTCATAGTCCAGCACCTGACCTTCACGGGTCGGCTGCACGTCGTACGACACCTTCTTGACCGGCGAATAGATCGCGTCGATCGGCATCAGGCCGATAGGCGCGTCCTCCGGGCGGTTCTTGTCGGCGGCCACGTAGCCCTTGCCGGTGTTAACCGTCAGCTCGATGTAAAGGTCAGCACCATCGTCGAGGTGGCAGATCACGTGATCCTTGTTCAGAACCTCGATCCCTGCGGACTCGGAGATGTCGCCGGCCGTCACAACACGTGGGCCTTTTGCGGAGATCGAAACGCGCTTGGGGCCTTCGGCTTCCATGCGGATCGCGACACCCTTCAGGTTCAACACGATGTCGGTCACATCCTCACGAACACCAGCTACGCTGGAGAATTCGTGCAGAACGCCGTCAATCTGGACGGAGGTGATGGCCGCGCCTTGCAGCGAGGACATCAGAACGCGGCGCAGCGCGTTCCCAAGCGTCAGGCCAAAGCCCCGCTCCAACGGTTCAGCAACAACGGTTGCCTTCCGCGCAGGGTCAGTGCCCGGCTGGACAACCAGCTGGGTGGGCTTGATCAGCTCTTGCCAATTTTTGTGGATCATGCGTCGCCTCCATGCTCGTGTCGGGGGGATCCATCCCGGACACACTCGAGGTAAAAATGACGAATCCGGGCCACGGAAAACCGCAGCCCGGCAGGAATTCTTCTGACCTTAGACGCGGCGGCGCTTCGGTGGGCGGCAGCCATTGTGGGCCATCGGCGTCACGTCGCGGATCGAAGTGATTTGGAAGCCCAGGGCCGCCAGGGCGCGCAGCGCGCTTTCACGGCCCGAACCTGGGCCCTGAACTTCGACCTCAAGCGTTTTCACGCCATGGTCCTGCGCCTTCTTACCCGCATCTTCCGCAGCCATCTGGGCGGCGAACGGTGTGGACTTGCGGCTGCCCTTGAAGCCCATCGTGCCAGCAGACGACCAGGAAATGGCGTTGCCCTGCACGTCAGAGATCAGGATCTTGGTGTTGTTGAACGATGAATTCACATGCGCAACGCCAGTGGCGATGTTCTTGGAAACCTTCTTCTTCGCGGGACGACGATCACGTGCCATGTGTCCAGCCCTCCCTTATTTCTTCTTACCGGCAATGGCCTTTGCGGGGCCTTTGCGGGTGCGAGCGTTGGTGTGCGTGCGCTGACCGCGGACGGGCAGGTTACGGCGATGGCGCAGACCGCGGTAGCAGCCAAGGTCCATCAGACGCTTGATGTTCATCTGCGTTTCGCGGCGCAGGTCACCTTCGACGTTATAGTTGGCGTCGATGTGCTCACGGATTTGCAGCACCTCTGCATCCGACAGCTCATTCACGCGGCGCGTGGCGTCGATGCCAACGGCTTCGCAGATGGCTGCGGCGGAGGTGTGACCAATTCCGGTGATGTAGGTCAGCGCGATCGGAACGCGCTTTGCGGTGGGGATGTTGACCCCTGCAATACGTGCCATGTGTGGCATATCCTTCAGTTGCGAGCCCGTAACCCCAGGCCCTTTTTTCACAACGTAAGCCCGGGCGATTTTCCCGGGCTTGCATTAGCTCCCGACAGGGTGATTCCTGCGGAGATGGCGGTAAGTATGACTTGATGACCAAAAGGTCAATAGGCCCGGATCAGGCGTCCAGAATGCCCGCGATTTCGGCAGCAACTTCGTCCATCGTGCCAAGGCCCTCAACGCCCTGTAGCATCCCCTTGGCGTAGTAGTAGCCGAGCAGCGGCGAGGTTTGTTTGTAGTAGACGAACAGGCGTTCCTGCATCGCTTCAGCCGTATCATCGGCGCGGGGTTCTTTCCCGGCGGCGACGGCCTCGGCTGCGCGGTTGACGACGCGTTGCACCAGCACCTCGTCCTTGTCGACGCGCATCTCGATCACAGCATCAAGGCTTTGGCCCATGTCGGCGAGCAGTTCGTTCAGCGCATCCGCCTGCGGCAGTGTGCGGGGGAAGCCGTCGAAGATGAAGCCGTTGCCACCGGCTTCCAGCTTTTCGCGGATTAGGCCGATGACGATCTCATCTGTTACCAGATGACCCTTGGCCATCACCTCGGCGACCTTCTGGCCCATCTCTGTGCCGCTGGTCTTGGCTTCGCGCAGCATGTCCCCGGTGGACAGCTGAGTCATGCCGCGTGCTTCAACAAGGCGTTGCGCCTGCGTTCCCTTCCCCGCACCCGGCGGGCCCAAAAGAATGATGTTCATCGACGCGCAGGTCCCTTCCGCGGTTTCTTGGCGCCGCTCTTGCGCCCCCGCAGTTGGGACTTCTCAAGCAGGCCTTCGTATTGGTGTGCCAACAGATGAGACTGTATCTGCTGCACTGTGTCCATACCCACCGAGACGATAATCAGGATCGAGGTGCCGCCGAAATACGCCGTGATGGCAAGGTTCGTCCGCACGATTTCTGGCATCAGACAGACGAGCGCCAGATAGGCCGAGCCAAGCACAAGAATGCGGCGCACCACGTATTCCAGATACTCAGCGGTCCGCGCACCGGGGCGGATGCCCGGAATGAAACCGTTCTGGTTCTTCAGGTTGTCGGCCACATCCTCGGTCTTAAAGGACACGTTCAGCGTATAGAAATACGTGAAGAAGATGATCATCGACGCGAAGAACAGTAGGTAAAGCGGCTGGCCGGGGCCGAAGTTCGCAAGGATCCAGCCCATGACCGGGCCGTTGCCCTCGGCGCCACCGAAGGTCGTCAGCGTGGTCGGCAGTAGCAGAAGGGAAGAGGCGAAGATCGCAGGGATCACACCCGCAGGGTTCACCTTCACGGGCAGATGGCTGGAGCCACCATCGTAGACCTTCATCCCCACCTGGCGGCGCGGATACTGAATGTGGATTTTCCTCAAACTGCGTTCCATGAACACAACGAAGAACAGCGTGCCGATCAGCATCACGATCACACCAAGGATCGCAGGCGTGCTGAGCGCACCCTGACGGCCGGACTCGAAGAACTGCGCCAAGGCTGCTGGGATTTCAGCGATGATGCCCACGAAGATGATCAGCGAGATGCCGTTGCCAATGCCGCGCTGTGTGATCTGTTCACCCAACCACATCAGGAACATCGTGCCGCCGACCAGCGTGATCACGCAGGCAGCGCGGAAGAACCAGCCGGGATCGGTCACCAGGCCGCCAGATTCCATGGAAACAGCAAGTCCGTAAGCCTGCGCTGTCGCCAAAACCACTGTGCCGTAGCGCGTCCATTGGTTCAGCTTTTTGCGGCCCTGCTCCCCCTCTTTCTTCAGCTGCTCCATCGCCGGCACCATGGCCGACATGAGCTGCACGATGATCGAGGCCGAGATATAGGGCATGATCCCCAGCGCGAAGACACCCATGCGGGACAGCGCGCCGCCGGTGAACATGTTCAGAACGCCACCAAGGCCAGCCGCTGCCTGATCGAAGAAGTTCTGCAACTCGATCGCGTCGATGCCGGGCACCGGAATGTAGGTGCCGATCCGGTAAATGATCAGAAGGCCCAGGGTGAACCAGATCCGCTGGCGAAGCTCTGTGGCTTTGCCGAACGCGCTCCAGCTCATGTTGGAGGCCATTTGCTCCGCTGCTGATGCCATGCCGTCTCTCTTATGCGCTAAAGCCGCCGGGCCCGGGCCACGGGGCCCCTGCGGCGCAGGAATTCCTTTGGGAAGGATGTAGGCGGAGAGGGCCCCGCCCACAAGCGTTACGGGGTGATTAACACCCCGAACGGGTTACTCCGCCGCAGCAGCCGCTGCCGTGGTCAGCTTGCCGCCTGCCTTTTCAACAGCTTCAACAGCCGCTTTCGAGGCGCCAGTGACGCTGATGTTAAGCTTGGCCGACACTTCACCCTTCGCCAGAACGCGCACGCCATCGAGCTTGCGGCGCACCAGACCGGAGGCGACCAGCGCATCTTCGGTGATCTCGGCTTTGGCGTCGATTTTGCCGGCGTCGATGAACTTCTGGATCAGGCCCAGGTTCACAACAGCGAATTCCTTACGGTTCGGCTTGTTGAAGCCACGCTTGGGAAGACGCTGGTAGAGGGGCATCTGGCCGCCTTCATAGGCGTTGATGGCCACACCCGAACGGGATTTCTGACCCTTGATACCACGGCCGGCGGTTTTACCCATGCCCGAGCCGGGGCCACGGCCAACGCGCTTACGGCGTTTGGTTGCACCAGGATTGTCCCGCAATTCATGCAGTTTCATGTCGCTTCTCCTTAAGCCGGACATGCCCCCGGAAGCGAAATGGGACAGCCACGGCATTTCTTGATGTTGATTACGCTTGTTGCGCAGGCCGATTCCGGCCACCGGAGGCGTATATGACCTGTTGTGATTTCAAGCAAGGCCCCATTGGCGGGATCAGTTGGCAACGAATACTAACCTGTGCGCGGGGTCGGAGGCAGGAAGGTCTCGACCTCCAGCAGGTGCGCGATGCTTTCATGGGGCAGGTCCAGCGCATCAAGCGCCTCGCGCTCGGTCTGGTAGACCTCGACCTTGATGCCACCGGCGATCTCAGCCAGCGACTGATACATGCGCCCCACACCGAAGATGGTCTCTTTCGGCGAATACAGAACTGTCTGCGTTTCGACGGGCGTTTCGGGAACCTGGCTGTTCACTTGCCGCAAAATCGACTGCACTAAACTGAAATTGATATCGAATTCGGTTATCTCCGAATGGTCAATCAACTCGCGTCGGCCGGGCTTGTAATGCGCATCGCTCAGATATCGGACGAAATTGCCCGCGAATTGCTCGTAGTCCACAAACCCATACCAACGGGCATAGAGTAGATCGAGGTCCAGCGATGTTTCGAATTCGATGGCCACGCCGTCAATTCCAATAAGTTAATGAAGCGTTAATTGTAGGATAGCCCGTTTTGCGAAGAAAAAAGGGGTATTTCTAAGGCTGCCCATGGGCAAAAGAAAAGCCCGGCACAGGGCCGGGCTTTCTGTCTACAGGAAAAGGTTAGGCTGTTCAGCCGCGCTCTTCCACGATTTCTACGAGATGCGGGATCTTGTTGATCATGCCGCGGACCGAGGGGGTATCCTCAAGCTCACGGGTTTTGTGCATCTTGTTCAGACCCAGGCCGATCAGCGTGGCACGCTGGTCTTGGGGGCGACGGATGGGCGAGCCCACCTGCTTGACGACGATGGTTTTTGCCATGGGTCTCAGGCCTCCTCAGTCTCTGCCGCGGGGGCGTCATCACGCTTGGGCAGGATGTCGGCGACCTTCTTGCCGCGACGTGCTGCCACCTGACGGGGCGAGCTTTCCTTGCGCAGACCGTCCAGCGTGGCACGGATCATGTTGTAAGGGTTCTGGGAACCGGTCGACTTCGACACAACGTCCTTCACACCCAGCATCTCGAACACGGCACGCATCGGACCACCGGCGATGATACCAGTACCTTCCGGTGCAGTGCGCATCACGACCTTGCCTGCGCCGTGACGGCCCAGAATGTCGTGGTGCAGCGTGCGGCCTTCTTTCAGCGGCACGCGGATCAGGTTTCGCTTAGCCTGCTCGGTGGCTTTGCGGATCGCCTCGGGCACCTCTTTGGCCTTACCTTTGCCGAAGCCCACGCGACCGCGCTGGTCACCAACAACGACGAGAGCGGCGAAGCCGAAACGCTTACCACCCTTAACGGTCTTGGAGACGCGGTTGATCGCGACCAAGCGGTCGGCAAATTCCGGCGTTTCCTCTTCACGGTTGCGACCGCGGCCGCGCCCTCTGTTTTCACGTTCTGCCATATGGCAATTCCTTCAAATGGAGCGCGTTGGAACGCGCCGGAGTTGTCTCAATCCTCGTGAGCGCACGGCCCCGGGATCATCGAGGGCGCCCCAATGGAGCGCCCTTCAAGGTGCTTCAGAACTTCAGACCACCTTCACGCGCTGCGTCGGCCAAGGCCTTCACACGCCCGTGGAACAGGAAGCCGCCACGGTCGAAGTAGCATTCTTCGACGCCAGCCTTCTTCGCCCGCTCGGCAATCGCGGCGCCCACCTTTGCGGCGGCCTCCACGTTGTTCTTGCCGACCACGCCGAGCGACGATTCCAGCGACGAGGCCGAGGCCAGCGTCACACCTTGGGTGTCGTCGATCAGCTGGACGCTGATGTTCTTGTTCGAACGATGAACCGAAAGGCGCGCGCGCCCTGCAGCCATCTTCTTCATTTTGTTCCGGTTGCGCAGGCGGCGCTTCTGGAACAGATCGCGTTTGCTCATAGCCATAGTGCCAGCCCTTACTTCTTCTTGCCTTCCTTACGGAAGATGTACTCACCCTTGTAGCGGATGCCTTTGCCTTTGTAGGGCTCGGGCGCACGCCACTCACGAATGTTCGCTGCCACCTGACCAACAAGCTGCTGGTCGGTGCCCTCGATCACCACTTCGGTGTTCTTCGGGCATGTGACGGTCACACCGGCGGGCACTTCAAAGTCGACGTCATGCGAATAACCGAGCGACAGCTTGAGGGTATTCCCCGCCATCTGTGCACGATAACCAACACCGGTGATCTCAAGCTCTTTCTTGAAACCGTCGGTGACGCCGGTGACGAGGTTCTGCACCATGGTGCGGCTCATGCCCCACTGCTGACGCGCACGCTTGGACTTGCCACGCGGCTCAACGGTGATCGCATTGTCGGCCACGGCCAGCGACACATCGTCGGTTGCGGTGAAGGCGCGGGCACCCTTGGGGCCCTTCACTTCAATGGTCTGACCCGACACGGAGGCTTCGACACCCCCGGGCAGCTCGACCGGTTTTTTACCAATACGAGACATTGCCAGATCTCCTTAGAAGATTGTGCAAAGCACTTCGCCGCCAACATTCTGGCTGCGAGCGTTTGCATCGGACATCACGCCCTTCGAGGTGGAAACGATCGACACACCCAGACCCTGACGGACCTGCGGGATGTCGCCCACGCTCATGTAGACGCGGCGGCCGGGTTTCGACACGCGCTTGAGCTCACGGATCACCGGGGTGCCTTCATAGTACTTCAGGCTGATTTCAAAGGCGGGGTGACCGTCTTTGCCGGTGGTGGGCTCGTAGCCGCGGATATAGCCTTCGTCCGCCAACACATCCAAGACGCGCGCACGCTGCTTGGAGGCCGGGGTCTCGACCGTGGATTTACCGCGCATCTGGTTGTTGCGGATGCGGGTCAGCATATCGCCGATAGGATCATTCATTTCTCAGATCTCCCTTACCAGCTCGACTTGACCATGCCGGGAATCTGACCGTTGGAGGCCAAATCACGCAGCTTGATCCGCGACATTTTCAGCTTGCGGTAATACGCCTTGGGGCGACCGGTCAGCTGGCAACGGTTGTGAAGACGGGTGGCCGAGCTGTTGCGCGGCAGTTTCGCCAGTTTCAGACGCGCCTTGAAGCGCTCTTCCATCGGCTTGTCTTCGTCATTTGCAATCTCTTTCAGCGCGGCACGCTTGGCGGCATACTTCTCCACCAGGCGCTGACGCTTGAGTTCACGTTGAACCATGGAAACTTTAGCCATGTGTCTATTCCTCTCGCGTCAGGCGTTGAACGGCATGTTGAAGTGCTTCAGCAGGGACTTCGCCTCTGCATCTGTCTTCGCCGTGGTGACGATGATCACGTCGATGCCCCAAACCTCATCGACCTTGTCGAAGTTGATCTCGGGGAAAACGATGTGCTCCTTGATGCCCATGGCAAAGTTGCCACGACCGTCGAACGACGGCTTCACACCACGGAAGTCGCGGATGCGGGGCATTGCGATGGTGGTGAGGCGGTCAAGGAAGTCGTACATGCGGTCGCCGCGCAGCGTGACCTTCGTGCCAAGCGGCATGTCTTCACGAACGCGGAAGCCAGCAATGGACTTCTTGGCTTTGGTGATGACCGCGTGCTGGCCTGCGATGGCGGTCAGGTCTTCCTGGGCCGATTTGGCCTTCTTGGAGTCCTTCACGCTTTCGGCCCCTGCGCCGATGTTGAGAACGATCTTCTCAAGGCGCGGGATCTGCATGTCGTTTTTGTAGCCGAATTCCTCTTTCATGGCTGCCTTGATGGCATCCTTGTAAGCGGCCTTCAGACGCGGGGAGTAGTTGGCGGTATCCAGCATCAGATCACGTCCCCCGTGGTCTTGGCGAAGCGGACCTTCTTGCCGTCTTCCTCACGGAAGCCAACGCGAGTTGCTTTGCCGTTTGCGTCCAGCAGGGCCAGGTTCGACAGATCGATGGGCATCGCCTGAGGGATGCGGCCACCTTGGCTGGACTGGCTTTGCTTGGTGTGACGGATGGCGATGTTCACGCCGTCCACGATTGCTTTGCCGGCCTTCGGGTTCACGGAGGCGATTTCGCCTTCCTTGCCCTTGTCCTTGCCGGCGAGCACGACGACCTTGTCGCCCTTCTTGAGCTTAGCTGCCATCTTACAGCACCTCCGGCGCAAGCGAGATGATCTTCATGAAGTTCTTCGCGCGCAGCTCACGAACAACCGGCCCAAAAATACGGGTGCCGATCGGCTCGTTGTTGTTGTTGAGGATGACGGCGGCGTTGCGATCAAAGCGGATCGCTGTTCCGTCTTCACGGCGGACTTCCTTGGCGGTGCGAACGACGACGGCCTTGCGGACGTCCCCTTTCTTCACACGACCACGCGGAATAGCCTCCTTGACCGACACCACGATGATGTCGCCCACAGAGGCGTACTTGCGTTTGGAACCACCCAGGACCTTGATGCACTGAACACGGCGAGCGCCGCTATTGTCAGCAACATCCAGATTGGTCTGCATCTGGATCATATTGGTTTCTCCCGACGTCCCGGACCGGCAGTTTGCACATTGGCCCGGGGGTTTCGATCAAACCGAGATGTGACAGCCTTAGTTGGCGATCACCTCCCAGCGCTTGGATTTCGAGACAGGGGCACATTCCTGAATGCGGACTGTGTCACCCACCTTGAAAGTGTTCTCCGGATCATGCGCCCGATACTTCTTGGACTTCCGGATGGTCTTCTGCATGACCGGGTGCTTGAAGCGGCGCTCCACGGATACGGTCACGGTCTGTTCGTTGGCGTCGCTGGTCACGGTGCCTGTAAGGATACGCTTGGGCATGGTCTTACGCCTCCGCTGCGGCAGCGGCCGCTTTTTCGTTCAGAATGGTCTTAACGCGCGCGGCGTCGCGGCGAACCTGACGCATACGAGCGGTGTTTTCGAGCTGGCCTGTGGCCTGCTGGAAGCGGAGGTTGAAGGCCTCCTTCTTTAGCGCCGTCAGCTCATCACGAAGCTGGTCCGGCGTCTTGTCACGCAGTTCCTGGGCGTTCATCGCCTTTTTCCTTTCAACATCATCAGCCGGCCGCGCGAAGCGTCACCGTGATTCTGATGGAGTTCGGTGAATGAACGGTCGCAATAGGCTCAAGCCAAGTGCAATGCAACCCATTTCTCCCAAACAAAAACGACCGCCCCCGCGCACTTCCGGCGCGTGGAGCGGCCTCTCCCTGCGGACTTCGCAGTCGGCAGAATCTTAATCGTCGTCGGTCAGGGCGTTGAAGCCCGCGCTGATGCCACGACCTGCAAGGCGCCCTGCGCCTGCGACCGCGTGAACCGTGCCGCGCCCGACGGTGCCCACGACGTCACCGGTCGTGTTCGCAACCTGGCTGGTCGAGCAGGCCCCAAGCGTGACAGTCGAAAGGACGGCGGCTGCAAGGATCGTCATGCGATAAGTCACTTTGGTCATCGGTCTCTCCTTCCCCTGATCGGGCATTGGTTCAAAGGCAGCAGAAGCGCCGTCTTTGCTTGGGGAATAGGTAATCCATAGCTTTACTCATGAAAAACGAATAAGAAATATGTTTAAAACGAGTATTGCTGAAGGATAGATATGGATATCGCCCTGATCCGCACATTCCTTGAAGTCACGGCCACCGGGTCCTTCGTCTCCGCCGCTGACCGTCTCTACGTGACACAATCCGCCGTGAGCCTGCGTGTTCAGCGGTTGGAGGCAAGCCTTGGCCGCCCCCTCTTCACGCGGTCCAAAGCGGGCGCGGAGCTGACGGCCGCGGGGCGCGAGTTCGAACGCTACGCGCTGTCGATGCTGAAACTGTGGGAAGAGGCCAGACAACAGGTTGCGATCCCCGAAGGCTTTACCGAAAGCCTCTCCATCGGCGCGCAATACTCGCTCTGGCCGCGCCTGGGGTTTCGCTGGCTTGACCAACTGCGTGTCGAACGTCCCCACCTCAACCTACGGGCGGAACTGGGGATGCCCGACAGGCTCACCCGATTTCTAGTCGAGGGCGTGATTCAGGCTGCGCTGACCTACACGCCCCAGATCCGCCCCGGGCTATCCGTTGAACAGGTGCTGGATGAAGAGCTTGTGCTGGTCGCCCCTTGGTCCGACAAGCGGCAAATCACGCCCGACCATTACGTGTTCGTCGATTGGGGACCGGAGTTCGTACGGGCTCATGCGATGCACCTCCCGCATCTCACCAATACCGGAATGACTCTCAGCCTTGGCGCCATGGCTGTTGATTTCATCCAAACTCGCCAACTAGCCGCCTATCTTCCCGTCCGCGCGGTGAAGCCCTTGATCGACAGGGGTGAGCTGTTCCTGATCGCCGACGCACCGATCTTTCCTTATCCGGCCTGGGTCGTGTGGCGGGATGATTTGCCAACAAATGTGCGCGAGTATGCATCGAAAACGCTCGAGAATGTGGTCGCCACCGCTGAAACGGAACAATCCAGCGTTCTGGACCAACTGGACAAGATTAGTGCGGAAGAGGTGGAAACCCTGGGCCGCGCATAGCCTGAATATCCGGGCAGCCGCCGCAACCTTCCGTGAAGGTAAGGCATCCCGCCATACCCGGCCACCCGTTCGTCCTGCTACGCCTGAGCGATATTGCTGCATCGCCACTTTCGCATTTCAGGCATTCCAATGGCTCTCGACCCCACCCTTCTCGCATGGCTCGGCCTCGTATCCGCCGCACTCAGCACCGTGGGCTACCTGCCCTACCTCCGGGACATCGTCATGGGCCGCACGCAGCCGCAGCGTGCGTGCTGGTTGATCTGGTCGATCCTCGGCTCCATCGCCGTCGCCTCGCAGATCAGCGAAGGGGCCATGGCCTCGCTCGGCTTCGCAATGGTGCAAGTCGGCGGCACGATCCTCGTCTTCGCAATGTCGATCGTCTGCGGTGTGGGTCGGTTTACCCGGCCCCGCGACTGGTTCGTGCTGGCCCTCGCGGCGGTCGGGCTCCTCCTCTGGGCGCTGACCTCAAACGCCGCCTACGCGCTTGGCATCACCATCACGATCAGTCTTCTCGGCGGCTCCCTCACCGTCGTCAAAGCCTATCAGGAGCCGCAGTCCGAGACGCTCTCAACATGGATAACCTTCTGGATCGCCTCCGCGCTCGCGGCCCTCGCCGTCGGCGCGTGGGATGCGGTGTTGCTGGCCTATCCGCTCTACCTGCTGACGCTCTACACCGCGATCCTCGGCGCCATCGCGCTTGGCCGGATGCGAACACGCACAGCCTGCATCCCTGCGGAATAGCGCGGCTATTGCTCGGTACTGAAGGTCTCTCCATCGACCTCGTAGCTGCCGTCCTCCATGGAACTCGCAAGCGCCTCCAGCCAATCAGCCAGCGATCCCGCTCGTTCCCCCCGATACGGATCGTCATGGTAAAACATCACCACCGCCCCGCCCGACGCCGACCCGTCTGCCACAAACGCCAGATGATCTCCGCCCCCGTTTTCCAAGAACGGCACCCAAGACCGCTCCCAAAACCCTTGATCGGGAAAGTCATACCCGATCAGATCGTCCAAAAACGTCTTCGTGCTGGCCAAGGCCTCAAGGGAAGGGAACTGCAGGTTCAAGACCAGCGAGGGCGCGACATAATCCGAATGGCCATTGCGCCAGAGGTAAAGCTGCCGAAACGCATCCGGCAGAACGAGGTCAAATTGCGCCGCTAACGCATCCAGCGCCGCGTCGTTCACCCCGGGGTTCAGACCTTCGTAGTAAGCTGGCCGGTGCTCGGCCAACCATGTATCGATCCGCTCAATTGGGCCCGCCGTTGCCGCCTGTGGCGCCGAAAGCCCGAGAATGGCCAAAACGCGTTTGATCATCGTTCCCTCACGCCCAGGAATAATTGAAGCTGACGCTGATACGGTCGTCTTCATCCATGTTCATCGGTACCTCGTGCCGCAGCCAGCTTTCCCATAACAACACATCACCCGCCGCAGGGTTGGGATAGATGAACGCCCGCAATTCCTCCCGCGCATCCGGCTTGCGCCCCGGGGCCGCCATCATCATCGCGTGGCGCGGGTCTTCCAGCTTGATCGACCGTGCACCAGGCGGCACCGCAACATAGGTGGTGCCCGAGATCACCGAATGCGGGTGGATGTGGGACGTGTGTATCCCCCCCTCTGGCAGCAGATTGATCCAGATATCTTCGAGCTTCAGCGCACGGCCTTCCAGATCGAATTCCAGATCCTCGGCAAAGGCGGCCACATGGGCATCCAACGCCTCGACCACCTGCGCGAAAATCGGAAACCGCCAAGGCAGATCCGTCAAAGACGCGTAAGAGGTATAGCCCGGATAGCCATTCTCCTCACACCAAGCCTGCCCGGCCTCATCATCATCGGCGATGGAAAAGCAGGATGCCATTAACTCGTCCCCATCCACCGCAGGGCCGAATTCGGCCAGCTTGGCGTGGTAAAGACGGGTCGCGAAAAGGGATTTGATCTGAGCCATGGGCGCTTGTGTAGGCGTGCGGCAACGGTTTGGAAAGATATTGCCGCCATGCTGCGCCCCAGACAAACATCTGAGGCTTGGCCAGAATGGCAAACCGGCTCTACGGGGCACTCTTCCTGCCCCTCACACTTATCTTTCTGATCGCAGGGCTGGCAAAGGCGGATGTGGCCCTGCTCGTCACCCGCGCTGCACCGCTGATTGAAGGCGGCCTCGGGGCCACCACCGCCATCAACGGCTCGCTTTTCGCCGGCACGCAGGATGGCAGCTTCTTCGCGCCCTACCCTGTCCGCGCGCCCGCCCAAACCGGTGCCGGTCAGTCAACCGCGCGTCTGCTCACGCTGATTTCCCGCGCTGAGGCCGGGCAAGCAGGCTATGACGCCGTCCAGCATGGCGCGCGCATCAGCACTCCACGCCCGCCCACGCAGATGACCCTTGGCGAAATTTTCGCATGGATCACGGCCACCCCCGGTCAGCCCCACGCCATCGGGCGCTACCAGTTCATCCCCGACACACTGCGCCGCGTTGCCCGCATCCGCGGCTATGGGCCGGAGGTCCGCTTCACGGCCGAAGTGCAAGACAGCCTGGCCGCCGTCCTGCTGGACGAAGCGGGCCTGCAAGCGTTTGAGGGCGGGGCGCTTGGCCGCCGCGATTTCATGCACAACCTCGCGCGCATCTGGGCAGGCCTGCCCCTGCCGAACGGGCGGTCCTACTATCAGGGCTATGCCGGAAACCGTGCGACGATGTCTTGGGCCGAGTTCAGCGGCGGGATGGAGGCGATTTGGCCCACCGGTTGAAGGCCGGTTAGGGGCAGAGAATGAAACTGCCCGATCCCCGGAACTGATTGTAAACCTCCGGGTCTTCGCACACGGAACGCCCGTCTTGGTCCACCACGATATAGGCCCCCAGAACGCCGTTATCCTCCACCCAAACCGAGTGAGGCGAGGCACCGCTGCAGGCAACATAGCGCCCCCAGGCAATTGGGTTCTCACATAAGGTGCGACCCGCAACCTGAACAGTATAGCCTGTCTATTCCCCCTCAGCGACGGTCTGCGTGCCATCTGTGATCACGACGTTCACCTGTGCGAAGGCCGGGGTCGCCGCAATGCAAAGCAAAAGCGCTCGGAAAAAGAAGGATGTCATTCGAGCACGCTAGGGCAACGGTCCCGCAGTGTCGATGCCATTGCACCTGCGTTCAAAAGCACCACGATTCAAAGTTTCGTTGGACATGAACGCGGGCGATCCTGTTGAGTGAAGCCCATGACCCAAGCCCTCGACACCGCCTTCCGCCGCCTCGACGCCCTCGACCTCTCCGCCATCCAATCGACCGGCGATTGGGATTTGGGCCGCACCTTCAGCCACCTCGCGCAAGGGGTTGAATTCTCCATGACCGGCTACCCGGAGGAGAAGCCGAAGCTCTTCCAGATGACCGCCGGCAAACTCGCCTTCACGGTCTTCAAACTGCGTGGGCGGATGAGCCATGGCCTTGATGAACCCATTCCCGGCGAAGTCATCGGAGACGTTTCAGCCGACGTAGGCCTGCACCGTCTTGTCACTTCGCTAGAGCAATTCCGCGACCACACCGGCCCCCTCCGCCCCCACTTCGCCTTCGGCGCACTCGGCAAAGATCAATTCGCGCTGGCGCACCTGATGCACATCGAAAACCATTTGGAAGAGGTGAGGGTAGACTAGGCACCTAGAGGGTTACTCGCCATGCAAGCACTTACGAAACGAAATTCGAATTGAGTCACCGGGACAGAGTTCTAATCGCATGGCGCAAGGCCATTTCGCATTGATCGTAGGCGAACTGACTATCTGCGGAAGCGGCGCATGACATCAAACCATCTTCCAAAGTGAAATCTAGTTCATCAACTACGCGTCCAGCGTCCCACAAAACCGCCACGCACTCATGTGGGTTAGAAAAGTTGTACACCTCTTCGCATGTGGTCAACCACTCGGATTCCACACCGCCTTGCTCCGGACCAAGCGAGAAGACGACAAACAGCACTCCGAAGAATGCGATCATAAAAAGGAATGTTCTCATACTCGATACTTAGTGTTTAAGCGAAGTAGATCATCGCGCTGGCCGCCATCCCCAAAATTATCCATGCGATCAGTCGCCGTCTGGCCCAACTTGGCGAAGGATCAGCAAGTGATCCGCCACCAGACAGATTGCCAATCAATCCAATAACCGCCGCTATTGCCAACACCCAACCTGCAACTGCCAACTCAACGACTCCAGTTTCGACTTGTCATAAAGGCTTACACAAAAACTAGGCAGAAAGAAAAAGCCCCCGCCGATCTCTCGGCGGGAGCTTTGAATTTTTAGAGGTCGTTCGACCTTACCAGTCTTCGCGAACCACGGTGCGGGTCTTGACCGGAAGCTTCATCGCGGCAAGGCGCAGGGCCTCACGAGCGATGGGCTCCGAGACACCGTCGATCTCGAACATGATCCGGCCAGGCTTGACCTTGCACGCCCAGAAATCGACCGAACCCTTACCTTTACCCATACGCACTTCGACGGGCTTGGAGGTTACGGGCGTATCCGGGAAGATCCGGATCCAGACGCGACCCTGACGCTTCATGTGACGCGTCATGGCCCGACGGGCGGCTTCGATCTGGCGGGCAGTCACGCGCTCGGGCTGCAGGGCTTTCAGACCATAGGTGCCGAAGTTCAGGTCAGACCCGCCCTTCGCCTCGCCTTTGATCCGGCCTTTGTGCATCTTGCGGAACTTTGTCCGTTTTGGTTGCAACATTGATCAGACCTCCTCAGCGGTCACGGCGCGGGCGCGAGGCCCCACCGCTTTCCTGGATTTCCTGATTGCGACGGTCACGGGCCGACGGATCGTGCTCCATGATTTCGCCTTTGAAGATCCAGGTTTTGATGCCGATGATGCCATAGGGCGTTTCCGCCTCGGCATGTGCATAGTCGATATCCGCACGCAGGGTGTGAAGCGGCACGCGGCCCTCACGATACCACTCGGTCCGGGCGATCTCGGCGCCGCCAAGGCGGCCCGCGACGTTAACCCGGATGCCAAGGGCACCCATACGCATGGCGTTCTGCACGGCACGCTTCATGGCACGGCGGAAAGACACACGGCGTTCCAGCTGCTGAGCAATGCTCTCAGCGACCAGTTGCGCGTCCAGCTCGGGCTTGCGGATCTCAACGATGTTGAGGTGTAGTTCCGAGTCGGTGATCTTCGCCAATTCCTTGCGGAGACCTTCGATGTCTGCGCCCTTCTTGCCGATGATGACACCCGGACGCGCCGAATGGATCGTCACGCGGCACTTCTTGTGCGGACGCTCGATGATGACCTTTGCAATCCCGGCATCGCCCGGGTTGCGGCGGTCACGCTTGGCAACCAGATCCCACCAGCCCTTCTTGATGAACTCGCGGATCTTGATGTCTTCCAGCAGCAGATCACCATATTCCTTGGTGTCTGCGTACCAGCGGCTGTCCCAGGTCCGGTTGACCTGAAGACGCATGCCGATTGGGTTTACCTTATGTCCCATTAGGCGGTCTCCTCAACCTGACGGACCGTGATGGTCAGTTCTGCAAACGGCTTGTGAATGCGACCGAACCGGCCACGCGCCCGCGGACGACCGCGCTTCATCACAAGGTTCTTGCCCACATAGGCCTCGGACACGACCAGCTCGTCGACGTCCAGACCGTGGTTGTTTTCCGCATTGGCGATGGCCGACTGAAGGCACTTCTTCACGTCAACCGCGATACGCTTCTTCGAGAAAGTGAGGTCGGTCAGCGCCTTCTCCACCTTCTTGCCGCGAATGAGGCCGGCAACGAGGTTCAGCTTCTGCGGGCTGGTCTTCAGCATCCGCAGCTTGGCGCGCGCCTCATTGTCCGCCACGCGGCGGGGATTTTTATCCTTGCCCATGGCTTACTTCCTCTTGGCTTTCTTATCCGCCGCGTGCCCGTAATACGTGCGCGTGGGCGAATATTCCCCGAACTTCTGACCGATCATGTCTTCGGTCACGTTCACCGGCACATGCTTCTGGCCGTTGTACACACCGAACGTCAGACCGACGAACTGGGGCAGGATGGTGGAGCGACGCGACCAGATCTTGATCACGTCGTTGCGCCCGCTTTCGCGCGCGGCTTCGGCCTTCTTGAGGACGTAAGAGTCGACAAAAGGCCCTTTCCAGACGGAGCGGCTCATGACTTAGCGCCCTTTCTTCTTGGCGTGACGCGAGCGGATGATCAGCTTCTGCGACGCCTTGTTCTTGTTGCGGGTACGCTTGCCCTTGGTGTCGTTACCCCAAGGCGTAACCGGCGTACGGCCACCCGAAGTACGACCCTCACCACCACCATGCGGGTGATCGATCGGGTTCATGGCAACACCGCGAACGCTCGGGCGCTTGCCCATGTGACGCACACGACCGGCCTTACCAAGGTTCTGGTTCGAGTTGTCGGGGTTCGACACCGCGCCAACCGTTGCCATGCATTCCTGGCGGACAAGACGCAGCTCGCCGCTCGAAAGGCGGATCTGAGCGTAGCCACCGTCACGGCCGACAAACTGGGCATAGGTGCCCGCGGCGCGTGCGATCTGGCCACCCTTGCCGGGCTTCAGCTCGATGTTGTGCACGATGGTACCGATCGGCAGACCCGAGAAGGGCATCGCGTTGCCCGGCTTGATGTCGGCCTTGGAGGACGAGACCACCTTGTCGCCAACAGCCAGACGCTGCGGGGCAAGGATATAGGCCTGCTCACCATCGGTATATTGCACCAGCGCGATGAACGCGGTCCGGTTCGGGTCATATTCGATCCGAACGACGGTCGCTTCGACGTCGAACTTGGTGCGCTTGAAATCTACGATACGGTAAAGGCGTTTTGCCCCACCACCACGACGACGCGCCGTGATCCGTCCGGTGTTGTTCCGGCCGCCCTTCTTGGTCAAACCCTCGGTGAGAGATTTGACGGGACGTCCTTTCCACAGCTCCGAACGGTCGATCAGTACCAGCCCACGCTGGCCCGGCGTCGTCGGCTTATACGACTTGAGTGCCATGTTAACTGTCTTCCGTTTGCTTGGCGGAGCCACCTTGGCGGCCCCTGATGTTAAAGGCCCCCGGAGGTGCCCGTCTCATTGTCCGTAACGAACAAAAACAGAGCCCCGGACGAATCCGGGGCCATGCCGATGCGTGCGTTTAGGAGGTTGGGCGGTGGGGGTCAAGGCCCACGAAGGCACCGGCGACTTGAAACAGCGCGAGAAAAATACCACGTCGGTAATAATGGAGGTAAAAAATGATACGTGTCTTCTACTCGTCTTTTGACTACCTAGCACTTAAATTGCTCAGGCTGACAGTTGATATCGAGCTAGTGGACAGGACTATCCGTAAAGAACTTGAGGCTAAGGCAAATCCTGATAGCCCAGAACAATATGAATACCACATTCAGACATTGCAGGATCGTGTCTCGGCTTTAATCGGTCACATTTCGATAATGATCGCAGTCTTGACCATTACACTCACGGGATACTCGGAACGGTCGCTCGCCACCGATCTTATTCGTGCCGAATTAGGTCTGTACCTTTTCATAGCAATCTGTTGTCTCCGGTGCCTTAGAGCATATGGGTTCGAGTCATCGTTCGATTCTGAACACTACCACGAAGAAAGTAAGACTGATTTGGTGCTGAGGTTTGGCCTTTTCCGACTGGTGAATTTCATTGCAATAATTGCAACGATTGCGTTCGTTTTGACCGTGACGCTATTCCCACCAGCCCTTTAGAGAAGTCCCGTAACAAGCGCTCGAATCCTTGGCTGGTTTTGACTTGCATTTATTGAGGCGACCACCTCGGCCGTTGGGATTCCGTTTTACACGATGAATGTTCGCTCACCCCGTTCTGCCTTAGCCAGCAGCTCGCAAAAGTTCCTTTGATTTCCTAGCATGGGCAATCGCACTGATCACTCCATTCCCAACTTACAATAGGGTGATATTGATCTTCTACGCTTCTCATCTCAAAACAAAACCCCCATCACCCCCAACGACACCACCAGAAACAGCACCGTCATGATTCCGCCGGACTTCATGAAGTCGGTCACCTTATACCCCGCAGGCCCCATGATCAGTGCGTTCACCTGATGGGTCGGGATCAGGAAGCTGTTCGACGTCGAAATCGCCACTGTCAGCGCAAAGATCGCCGGGTTGCCCCCCGCCGCCACCGCAATCGACACGGCCAGCGGCACCAGCAGCACCGTCGCGCCCACATTCGACATGATCAACGTGAAGATCGTGGCCAATACCGCGACCCCCGCCTGCAACGCCCAGATCGGCCAGCCGTCCAGCAGCATCAAAATCCGGTCCGCAATCCACGCCGCCGTCCCAGTGCTCTGCACCGCCAGCCCCAACGGGATCAGACTCGCCAACAGGAACACCGTGCTCCAACTGACCGATTGATAGGCCTCATCAATAGACAGCACCCGGGTCAGGATCATCCCCACCGCGCCCGTCAACAGGCACAGCGACAGCAATACATCCGTGAACAAGATCATGCCCAAGGCAATGGCGAAGAAGGTCAGCGCCCATCCCACCTTGGTCGGGCGCAGCTCCTCCTGCGGGAAGTCGGTCGTCACCACCACGAAATCCCGGTTCTTGGTGAGACGCGTCAGGGCCTCCCACGTCGAATGGATCACCAACGTATCGCCCGCCTTGTAGGGCACCTCGGCAATCGCGGTCGGCGCGTGATCCTCCGTCTCCACGTAGCTCAGCGTTTCCTCGTCGCGGTGGATCGCCAACATGCTGGCGCCGTAGGTCTTGCGGAAGATCACGTCATGGGCACATTTCCCGATCAGCGATGAACCCGGCGGGATCACGACCTCGGCCACACCCGATTTCGTCGGTGCATAATCCTCCGCGAAGACATCCAGCGACGAATGCATCGTCAGGCCGCGGTCCAGAACCATCGTGTTCACATCGCGCCCCCGGCCCAGAACCGCAAGACGGCAGGGCGTGGTGATCGGCGTGTCGATCGTCGGCGCGAACCACCGCTGCCCGCGATAGGCGCTGCCAATGATGTAGACGTGATACTCCTGCATCAACTCGTCGAACGTCATCCCCTCGCACGGATGCCCCACCGGGATGCTCACCTCAAAGATGTCGGCGTGCAGGCCGTAAATCTTCTGCAAGTATTCCCGCAGCGATTGCCCGCTGGTCGCGTCCTCCGCATCCGGCGTGCCGGGCAGAACCCAACGCCCTAGCAGCATGAAATAAAGGATACCCGTCAGGATCAGCGCGACCCCAATCGGCGTCACGTCAAACAGCCCGAACTGCTCCATCTGCTGATCGGCGGGCAGGCTTTCATTGGCATTCTGGATCAGGTCGTTCAGCAGGATCAGCGGCGAAGATCCCACCATCGTCATCGTCCCGCCCAGGATCGCGCAGAAGCCCATCGGCATCAGCAACCGGCTCAGCGGTAATTCCGTGCGCACGCTGATCCGGCTGACCACCGGCAGGAACAGCGCAGCCGCGCCCACATTCTGCATGAACGATGAAATCACGCCCACAGTGCCGGAGATGATCGGCACAATCCGCGCTTCCGTTCGCCCGCCATGCTTCAGGATAAACGCCGCAACCTTCGACATGATCCCGGTCTTGTCGAGCCCCGCCCCGATGATCATCACCGCGATGATCGACACAACCGCATTGGATTCGAGGCCTGAGAACAACTCATCCACATCCGCGATATTCTCAAGCCCCGGCACCTGGCTCAATAGTCCCAACAGCACCAGCACGGAAATCGCGGCCAGATCGATGCGCACGACCTCGGTCACGAACAATGTGACCGTCAATGCCAGCAGCCCCAAGACCACTGTCATCTCAAGCGTCAGTCCAAGTGCGTCCAATCGTGCCTCCCTTCCCGCCATTAACGCTGAAACCGGTGGGCAGCGAAAGGGCCAGTTCTTCGCAATGAACAGGACAGACCGCTCTCCCCAAAGAAAAACCCCGCCGCAACAAGCGACGGGGTTTTCCAAATTCAGATGACCCGTTGGATCAGAGGCCGGTGGACACGTCGATCGTGTTGCCCTCTTCCAGCGTCACATAGGCCTTCTTCACGTCTTTCCGCGTGCCGAGCTGGCCACGGAAGCGCTTGACCTTACCCTTGGTGATGGTCGTGTTCACGGCCTTCACCTTCACACCAAAGACGGCCTCAACGGCTTCCTTGATCATGGGCTTGTTCGCATCGATGGCCACTTCGAAGACCACAGCTCCATTCTCGGAAGCCATCGTGGTTTTCTCGGTGATCAGCGGCTTGCGGATCACATCATAATGCTTGGCGTCTGCACTCATTTCAGGCGAGCCTCCAATGCTTCGACACCCGCCTTCGTGATCACCAGGGTGTCACGCTTCAGGATGTCATAGACGTTTGCACCCATCGTCGGCAGAATATCGAGACCTTCGATATTGCGCGCGGCTTGGGCGAAGTTGGCGTCCACGGCGGCACCGTCGATAACCAGCGCACGTTTCCAACCCAGCTCACGCACCTGCTTGGCCAGGGCACCGGTCTTGGCGTCTTTCGCGGTGGCCTCGTCGATCACGACCAGACGACCTTCCGCAGCCTTCGCGGACAGCGCATGGCGCAGACCCAGCTTGCGGAACTTCTTCGGCAGATCGTGGCCGTGCGAACGTGGCGTCGGACCCTTGTAGATACCACCCTTGCGGAAGATCGGCGCGTTGCGGTCACCATGGCGTGCGCCACCGGTGCCCTTCTGGCGATAGATCTTCTTGGTGGAATAGCTCGTCTCCGAGCGGGTCTTCACCTTGTGCGTACCGGCTTGCGCATTGTTGCGCTGCCAGCGGACGACGCGATGCAGGATGTCGGCGCGCGGCTCAAGGCCGAACAGGGCCTCGTCCAGGTCGACCGAACCGGCTTTCTTACCGTCCAGTTTGATAACGTCGACTTTCATCATTCACCGTCCTTCTTCTCAGCATCGTCACCCTCAGGGGCAGCGTCGCCTTCAGCAGCGATTTCAGCTTCGGCCTGGGCCAGCGCTTCGGCTTCCGCAGCCGCCTGCTCTTCCGCAAGGCGTGCAGCTTCCGCTTCAGCTTCAGCAGCAGCGGCAGCAGCAGCTTCTTCCGCCGCCTTCGCAGCTTCAGCAGCGGCAGAGGCCAGAGCAGCAGGCAGAATGGCGTTTTCAGGGAACGGCTTCTTCACCGCATCCTTGACCGTCACCCAGCCACCTTTGGAACCCGGAACCGCACCCTTGATCATGATCAGGCCACGGTCGCTGTCGGTTTTGACAACCTGCAGGTTCTGCGTGGTAACGCGCGCCGCACCCATATGACCAGCCATCTTCTTACCTTTGAAGACGCGGCCGGGATCCTGACACTGACCAGTCGAACCGTGCGAACGGTGCGAAATCGAAACACCGTGCGTGGCGCGCAGGCCGCCAAAGTTCCAGCGCTTCATCGCACCGGCAAAACCTTTACCGATCGAGGTGCCCGTCACGTCGACGAACTGACCCTCGAAGTAATGATCGGCGATGATTTCCTCGCCCACGTCCAGCAGGTTCTCCGCATCGACGCGGAATTCCACCAGCTTGCGCTTGGGCTCTACATTCGCCTTGGCGAAGTGGCCGCGCATCGGCGCCGACGTCCGCTTGGCCTTGGCCGTACCGGCGCCAAGCTGAACAGCCGAATAGCCGTCGCTGTCAGAGGTCTTCTTGGCGACCACCTGAAGTTTATCCAATTGAAGAACGGTCACAGGGATCTGCTTGCCGTCTTCCATGAAAAGGCGGGTCATCCCGACCTTTTTCGCGATCACACCAGAGCGCAACATGAACGTAACCCTCCTTAGACCGAAATCTGAACGTCAACACCGGCGGCCAGGTCGAGCTTCATCAGCGCGTCCACGGTCTGCGGGGTTGGGTCAACGATGTCGAGCAGACGCTTGTGCGTCCGGATTTCCCACTGGTCGCGGGATTTCTTGTCGACGTGCGGGCCACGGAGAACCGTGAACTTCTCGATCTTGTTCGGCAGCGGGATCGGCCCACGGACGGTCGCGCCGGTGCGCTTGGCCGTGTTTACGATTTCCTGCGTAGAAGCGTCGAGAACCCGGTAATCAAACGCCTTGAGGCGGATACGGATATTCTGGCTGGCAACTGCCATGCTTGTCCCCTTCTATCGGGGTTCTAACGGATTGGACGATGCGGGCTCATCCCGCACCCTCGTCGCGTCTCAGATGTCCAACGAAATGGGGGCACGCAAACAGCGCACCCCGTTGGATGAGCGGCGTATAGGGGGAATCGGATCACTCCGCAAGGGTAATTAGCGTCGTAGGGCGGGACTTGTCGCGCCGGGAATGAAGCCCCGCCGTCGGCGGGCCTGGGACCGGCGATCCAACGGGAAATCTATGGCACTTTATGGCTGCCAAGTCATTGCACAGAACGAGCGGAGCGCCGACCGTCATCAAATCGCCGGGCCCCGGACAGGCCCGTCGATGGCGTGGCGGGCAAGCCCGCTGTTAACCCGACTGGGGGCATTGATTCAAAGAAAGGGCAAGGCCTACCTTTCGGTTAGCGCCTTTGAGAACCACTTGGGCACTTTGGCATCCTCTTGGAATGAAAGATCATCGGGAAAAGAATGCCAGAAGTCTGCAATGGCCGATGAAAAATCTTCGAAGTCAGTCTCGTGTAATTCCAACGCAGTATGATCTTGCCAGCTTCCTGCTGTTTGATCTGAGGCGGAGAGTTCGCCTGTCTCGTCATCCGAGAAGACTAACGATGAGCGCAGGTATTTTGGGTACCTTTTGGCAAGTTCCTCGTAGGACTTTCCCAACCCGTGTTTATAGACATTCACTACTAAACGGGTTGCATCCAAACGAGGGAAATAGTCCTGCTTTCTGACGTCAAAATCATAAACCTTCAGAAGATTTAGGACTTCATCCACTGTCGAGGTCCAAATCGCTTTCTTTACTACTTCGCTTGGGCACCACCTGAACACTTCCCACTCAAGCCAACTTCGGAGTTCCTTGTCCCAGTTATGGAAGACCCCCGTAATCAAGCTCAGCATTGTATTTTTTCGCAAGTCGTTCAGGAGTTCCCAATGAGCGACTCCCTTTTCGATCGAGATCTCTGCGGCATCCGACGGGTCACTCGTTTCATTTGCTGGAGCCGCACCCCAGTGGTCCCATTCTTGAGCTGATACAGCCTCGGCTTCTTCAACGATCTGTTGCTCTGAAAGAAGTGGCAAGAAACGAGTTTGAATTTCGTTGACAAGAAAGCGATGTCTTTCCGCAAACAGCGATCTCGACCAAAGCGACATTTGAAGTGGCGGTAGTTCCATCGCGCAAGCGCCTTTGACCAGACAACATCATCACTCTTTCACCAATTCGGAGGAGCGGCCACGCTCAAGATGCCCATGCGGCTGTTGAAGCGCTGTCCGTAGGGCGGGACTTGTCCCGCCGCCCCTAAATCATGGTTAACCATTCGTTACCAATATCGGGTTTTTCGTTTTGGATCAGAGGGATGACCCCTCTGCTCACGCGTGAGCAGCCATGGCCCGGACGCAAAAAGGCCCCGCCGGTGGGGCGGGGCCTTTCTTTGGCTCG
>NZ_JBFRBH010000001.1:3564211-3784211 GCF_040932485.1 Gymnodinialimonas sp. 202GB13-11
CCACCTTTGGTTGGGCAGCCGGGTGAGGATGGGCTTGGCACGTTGCGGCAAGGATACGTGGAACAATCCTCGGTCGACTCGGTGCGGGAGATCACAGACCTGATCGAAGCGCAACGCGGCTACGAGTTGAATGCCAAAGTGCTGACCGCGGCAGACCAGATGCTTGGCGCGACGACGCAGGTCCGCTGATGCGATGGTTTTTCCTCATATTGGCCCTGACGTGCCCGGCAACCGCCGATGAAACGGTCATCGCCGCGGGGACGATCAGAGGTGCCACGCTGATTGGACCTGCCGATGTTGCGACTGTGGAAGGTGCCACGCCTGGGGCTTTGTCCGACATGGCCGAAGCGGTGGGTATGGAGGCTAGGATAAACCTCTATCCTGGTCGCCCGATCCGCCCTGGCGATCTACGCCCCCCGGCTATTGTTGAACGAAACGAAATCGTGTCGCTGCGTTACAATCACGGCGGCCTTCTCATCATCACCGACGGACGTGCTCTGGATCGGGCCGCGCAAGGCGAAAGCTTGCGGGTCATCAACTTGGCCTCCCGTCAGACTGTCACTGCCGTCGCTGCCGCGCCTGGCCTTGTAACCGTTGGACCCCGACAATGACCTTTGGATTTCCAAAACTGCTCCTGATCTGCTGCGCCTGCTTGGCCGTTTCCGGCTGTGCCCGGCTAGGCCAAATCGGGCAGGAACCGGAGTTTACCTCCCCTGCGAATGGCAATGAGGTATTTGCCATGAATGTTGCGCCGATCCCTGATGCGGCGGACGTTCCCGACAGAGCCGAGGGAGCATCGCTCTGGACGTCCGGTCGCGCCTCGCTTTTGGGCGATCGTCGTGCTGGCCGTCGTGGGGACATCCTGACGGTCGTGATCGAGATCAACGATAGTGCCGAGTTTCAGAACTCGTCCGAACGAGAACGCACTGGATCCGAGGAACTGGGTATTCCAAACCTGTTTGGCCTGCCGCAGCGCATTGATGGTCTGTTGACCCAAGGTGGATCTCTGAGTGAGGCCGTGGAATTCGATAGCAGCAGCCGGTCGGCTGGCGAAGGATCTGTGCGGCGCAATGAAGAGCTGACCCTACGCGTCGCGGCAACCGTCACCGAAGTGCTTCAGAACGGTGTCTTACGCATTGAGGGCAGCCAGGAAGTTCGTGTGAACAATGAAATACGGGAGCTGCTGGTATCCGGATATGTGCGCCCGGAAGATATCTCCCGGCAGAACTCCATCGAATATGATCGTATTGCGGCCGCCAGAATATCATATGGCGGGCGTGGCTTGATCACCGATGCTCAAAGGCCCCGCTACGGCCAAGAAGTAGCCGACACGATCCTTCCTTTCTGAGACAGGAGAAGCGCCATGATGCGAAGACTTCTTCCTCTTCTTTTGCTTCTGCTTGGTGCGGGTGGCGGAGTTGGTGCCGGCTTGGTCTTTGGTGGAGGCGACGAAGTCGCCACTGCCGATGTGCAGGCCGAGGAACCCGACGATGCCACCCATGATGGCGAACAGGACGACGTCCATGACGGCGAAGAAGACCATGAAGAGCCGGAACCCCCACGGGTTGAGCAGACCGGTGAAGGCACTGAATATGTTCGGTTGAACAATCAGTTCGTGGTGCCGATTGTCCGCAACGGTGCAGTTCGATCTCTGGTCGTCCTTGGCCTTACGATTGAAGTGACCACTGGCCAGAACAACCTGGTGTTTGATCAGGAACCCCGTTTGCGGGACAGCTTTCTGCGCGTTCTGTTTGCGCATGCAAATACAGGTGGGTTTGATGGCGTCTTCACGGAGGCTGAGGCGATGGAACCACTTCGAGAGGGTCTTCGCGAAGCGGCGCAAGGCATTCTCGGGCGAGAGAACACCTTTGACGTCCTCATCACGGATATCACCCGTCAGGACGCGTGATCCTCTTGCTTAGCGAAGTTTGCGACGGTTGAGCTCAGCCTTGGCCTCAGCCTTCTCTTTTGCAATCAGTTTTTCGAGCACCAGATCCCGTCCAACCGCGCGCGCAGCCTTAGACTTTTCGTGTTCGAAGGCAGCTCTTGCAGAGGCAAGCTTGCGCAACTCGGCCGCTTGTTGAACGCGCAAACGCTCTGCCTGTGACAGCAGTGTTGCAGAAATCGCGGGATCAGCGGATGACCTCATCAGCCGGTTGCGATGTTCGGCCAGCTGAGCCGCCTTGCTTTCAATGCTCTGAACTTTTGAGCTGGCCGCTATGACAGGCCCTAAAGCCCGGTCGGCGAGCAAAGCAGTTACGGCCTTCAGTCGCTTTAATCTCGCTGAATTGCTGCTCATCGCTTGGATTTCGCTTTTTGGCGGATGAGGTCGGCAAAACGGATCGCAGCAGCCACTGCTCGATACTGCTCGGGCAAGATCGGACTTCCGATGTCGATACGTGCGTGCAATGCGCGTGCCGTTGGAGGGTCTGAGTAAATGGGAACTCCGGCTTCAGAGGCCGCTTCGCGGATCCGTCGCGCGATTTCATCAGTACCTTTGGCTACGCATGTCGGTACCCCGCCCTCGCCGCGATCCCACTTCAAGGCAACCGCGTAGTGAGTGGGGTTCACCACGACAACGTCAGCGGTCGGAACGTCGGAAATCATCTGATTCATCGCTATGGATTGCCCGCGCTGCCGCCGCTCCTGCTTGAAGTGAGGGTCGCCTTCCGAGCTCTTGGTCTCATCCATGATCTCTTGCCGCGACATGCGATTGCGCAATTGTAACTGGCTCCACTCCCAACCCCAATCGGCGACGCCAAACACCGCTGCCATCCCGGTGACCACAGCCAGAAAATCCAGTGAAAGTTGCCCGAGCATCTCAAGGATTTGGCCGGGTGATGCATAGATAGCGACCAGAATCGTTTCGGCGCGTGCCCACAGATAGAAGGCAAGAAAGATCGAAACGAGGAATAGTTTGGTTGCCGATTTGGCAAACTGAAAGAGACCTTGGCTGCCGAATTTTTGTTTTGCGTTCTCAAGGATCGAAATGCGGTTTGCCTTGGGCGCCAATTTTGACGGCGTAAACAGGAGCGCCCGTTGGGCCAGCAGCGACACGAGCAAGAGTATCGCAGGAACGGCACTTAGAGCGGCCGCAGAAATCAGCGCGCCACTCAAGAGGCCAGCGGAATGACCTGCACTGCCTTGTTCCAGAAGGAGAGCGGCCAGTGTATCTGCCCGGCCAAGGCTTGTCTGTGTCAACGCGCCGATTTCTTGCATCACCCACGGCGCCAGCAAGACGCCAGCAAGGAGAAAGCCGCCGTAAACGACCGCAGTGTTCAGATCGGCTGACCTGACGATCTCACCCTTCCTTCGCGCATCCTCCAGCTTGCGCGGTGTTGGATCAAATGGCTTATCCGATGCGCTCTGGTTCTCGTCCATCAGCGCGCCCCTAGCGGTGCCGCGACTGCTCCCTCGAATGCGGACAGCCAGACTGGAAGGATGAACGGTGTTGTCACCAGAAGTAGGGCTAGTCCGCCCCAGGTGATTGCGGGGGCGCCAACGAATGCAACCATCAGCTGCGGCATGGCCTTGTTAATGACACCGAGCGCTACGTTGTAGAGAAGGGAGGCGATTAAGAAGGGTGCGGCGAGGGACATTGCCAAAGAGAAGCTGTTGCTCACTTGGTCCACACCCCAGCCCGCAAGATCGTGCGGCGTTGGCAAACTGCCGAATGGAAGAACGTCATAGGAGCGTATGAAGGTTTCAACCAAATGGATGTGGAACCCGGAAAGCACCGCCAAGGTGATGCCACCCAGCATGATGATGGCACCCATCGCAGGAAGTGGGTCAGGTGTTGCGCCGCCCATGATTTGGCTGAGCGAGGTAGATTGCGCCGCAATGGTCCCCGCAATCTGGAGCGCATGCACCAAAAGCCGCAACGCAAGGCCAAGAATGAGCCCGGCCAACGCTTCGGAGAAAAATGCAGTGATTGGCGGCATGATACCGTCCAACGTCAAGAACCCGTGCAGGGCTGGTGTCAGGAAAATCGTAACTGCCAGCGCAGCGCCAAGTCGAACTCGAACTGGGATCATCTGCTCTCCGAAGCCGGGTAAGACCAGAAAACACGCGCCCACCCGCAAGAAGATGGCAGCGGCAGTGGCGAGCCAGAGCTGCGAAATGAAAAGGACATCGGCAAGGAATTCCGTCATGGGGCCGCCAGGCCCACAAGCGAAGGTTTGGCTTCCAGCCCTATTTCTTCAAAAGAAAGCACTGGGTTGGGGATGCCGCGTGCCGACAGAACTGTGCGCAGGAAGCGACGTCTGAGCGCGGAGGTTACGACTGCCGGGTACGTTCCTTTGGCACTTGCGGATGCGACCTTCTCGCTTACTGATTTCGCCAACGCATTGAACTCATCGGGGGGCAATGCAACCTCTGGCAACCCGGCCTCGCCGCTGATTTGGTAACGCAAAAAGATATCTTCCCAATCGTTCGCCAGTTGAACCAATGGGAGCGTTCCATCGCTGCGTTTCATCTCGGCGATCAACTGGAAGCCAAGCCGCTGGCGCACATGTTCGCAAATCATCTCTGGCTGCGTGGTGGAGCCGCGCGACTCGGCGATGGCTTCAAGGATCAGAGGTAAATTCCGGATCGAAACCTGCTCTGCCAAAAGCAGTCTGAGAATTGAATGAAGGAGATCGAGGGGCACCTTGTCTGGCACCAGCTCATTCAGGAGACGCCTGTTTTCTTCAGCGCGCGTGCCATCCGATAGTGTGACAAACGCGTCTAACTGGCGCTGCAAGGTCTTGAACGTCATTAACCGAGATAGGTTTCGTTTGAGCACCTCTAGAAGATGGGTTGCAAGAACTTCGGAAGGCGAGACGACTGTCATACCTGCAAGTGCCGCGCGTTCTCGATCTACGGGGCTGATCCAGCGCGCCGGCGCGCCGTAGACAGGTTCCGATGTGTCTTGGCCATCTGGAAGATCGATTGCCCCATCTTGAGTGAGCATCAGAACTTGCGTCGGTTTGAGCGTTGTTGTTGCATGTTCGACGCCCAGAAGACGGATGGAATAGGTTCCTGGTGCAAGGTCGCCCCGATCCGTCAGGCGCATTTCGGGAAGCAACACGCCAAATGCCCGCGCGATATGTTCGCGCATGCTTTTGATGCGCGCATCCAGCCCCGTCGCCGGGTCCAGCGCCAAGCCGACCAGATCGGGGGAGAACTCGATGTGAATATCGTCGACGTCGAGAAGGTCGCCTGTCGAATTCGTGGTCTCCTCCTGCTCAGGCGTGACCAGGGAAACCTCCGGGGCATTTTCCGCATCGAGCGCTTTCTGTCGCCACCAGGCAGCGGCACCAAGGGCCACAGCCCCCAAAAGGAATGGCACGATGGGAAGCCCTGGGACCAAAGCAAAAATCCCCATGAGCACTCCAACCGTTGCAAGCGCTGATGGGTATTTTCCCAATTGTGTCAAAAGGGCCGTATCAGTCGCCCCCGTCGCCCCACCACGTGCGAGCAAAAGAGCGGATGCAATGGCAATGATGACCGCCGGTATCTGGCTGACCAACCCGTCTCCGACAGTCAGGATGGTATACGTCTCGAAGGCTTGCCCCAGTGGCATACTGTGCATCGTGGTTCCGATGATCAGTCCAACGATAAGGTTGAGCAGGGTGATCAACAGCCCGGCAATCGCATCACCCTTTACAAACTTGGACGCGCCATCCAGCGAACCGAAGAACGTCGTTTCGGCTTGCTCACGTTCACGCCGTTCCTTTGCTTCGGAATGATCAATTGCGCCTGCTGCCATATCGCTGTCGATGGCCAATTGTTTGCCCGGCATCCCATCCAAAGCAAAACGCGCACCAACCTCCGCCATCCGTGCGGCGCCTTTGTTTATGACAATGAAATTGACGATGAGGAGGACGCAGAAGATGACCAGCCCCATGACGACGGAACCTCCGATCACAAACATTGCGAAGCCTTCTATCACGCCGCCTGCAGCATCTGTGCCCGTATGCCCCTGTCCGATTATCAGTTTTGTCGAAGACACGTTTAGGGAAAGTCGCAGCATCAAAGATGCCAAAAGCACGGTTGGGAAGGCCGAAAAATCCAGGGGACGCTGGATAAAAAGCGTGACCGTGAATATCAGGATGGCGAGTCCGAAAGATGCGGCCAAGCCCAGGTCAAGTATGAAGGATGGGACCGGTAAGATCATCATCACGATGACGGCCATAAGAGCCAGCGCAAAAAGAATGGTTGGCTGAAACAAAGTACGCGCTGACATTAGCAGCGAACCTTGCGTAAGGAGGCCTTACCAAGAAGCGACGCGGGTGGTGTTGGGACGGTGAATGGCATTCTGCTGTTCCCGTTGGAGTGGGTCATTCAGGGCTCGGATGAGCCAATATTTCGTTGATCGCTTGACGAAGAGATTGGCTGTCTGCAACGGCGGCGACGACGACTTCCAAGTCGCGCAAGGTTTCCTCGGATGCGTCAGGAGGATTTCCGCGGGCAGCCATACGCGTTGCAATTTCATAATGGGCGCCCGTAGCGGTTCCCGACAATTCATCCCAATCTCGCGCGTTCCATGCCGCCACAATTGGGTCAATAGCAGAGCGCGCGTCATCCGCTTGTGCCGGAAGAATGAGCGGCCTTCGAACATCCCTCAGGATTTGTGCAGCTTCATAAAGACCTGCTTCACGAAGCAGCGCGATCGCTGATACTTGAGCACGACCGGCGTCTGATCCCTCTGGCCGCCATCTCGCCCCAAAGGAGTGTGCAAGAACCAAAAGCGTGGCTGTGTCTTCTACTGCGACCCGATCTGCGATGAGCGCGGTAAGTGTTTCTTCGAACACGCTAACTTCACGATTTGTACTGCCCAACATCGACAACGCAGTGTCGATCGAACCCAAAGCGGCATGACCCAGGACAACTTCTTGCCAGAGCAAGTCTGTTTCAGGCCCCGATCCGTTTTCTCGGAGTAGTGCTTCGGCTGCGGTCAGTCGTTCTGGACCCGGTCGCACTCCTACGTTTCGGTCAAAAGCGAGCGCCTGCGCCATCGTTGAGACGGCATCAGATGCATTGCCCGTTAACATGCCTGTTAGTGCATCCTGGGTTCCGGCGATGGATTCTACTGCCGAAATTCCCAGATCGAAATCGAGCATTCTCAGTTCGGCCTCAGGGACTCGGCCGCCGCGATTAATGATGTCTCGTACATTGCGCGCCGCCTCCTCCTTTCGGTCAAGATGCAGTGCCCGCGCCAGTCTCGGGCCCAGAAGATCTCTGAGAGGTGTTGGGAGGCGCGCATAGGCTCGCTGGATCGCGGCAACGTCATCCGCCGAAAGGTCGGCGGCAACTGCACCGTCCAGGTAGTGCCATAGAAGTGCGCCGTCAGAGCAATCCGCAGGTGAGTCCACCTCTGAGAAACCAGCTTCGCTCGAACCATCTACAAGATTGGCTGCACTCAACAAATCCTCGGACGGAGCCTCGAGCTGCATCAACCAATAGCGCGCCTCCGCCCCAAATCCGTGATAAAGGTAGTAGAGTGCGAGAGCCTCGGCACCTTCCTCAATCAAGTCGTCGCGGTCGTCATACAGACCAAGCCTAAGTTCGCCCAAGCCTTGCTCAAACGTCTCGGTATCTGCCCAATTACGTGCCTCGAAGGGTTCAGCTGAACAGGCACCTTGAGACGGTTGCGGCGAAAGTGGCCGATCAAGAACGATCCGTGGGTCAATCGAAGTATGGGTCCTGATTGGGAAGTTGTCCGGGCGCGCGATCTGTTCTTGTGCGGCGTCGGGCTCGATAGCGGCCGGTACCTCATCCGCCGCACCACTTTCTTCCGTTTCCTGATCCGGAACACTATGCGTTTCTACTGGATCTGCGAAGGTCTGAGGCTCGCCGAGGGACGCGTCCAACAAACCTGACGCCGCTGCCCGCGCCAATTGCTCAGCCATGATTTGTGCAGCCTCCTCAATTTGAGGGTTCGGCAACTCGTTGCCCGCTTCAATGGTTTCTGCCGGTGCCGGTTGTCCGTGTCCCGGTGGAGACGCTGCGAGCGTCGGCAATCGGTCTGCACCACTCAGCAACGAAGCAAGATTGGGCAAGGCCTCAGCTGCGCGTGCGCGCTCCAATTCGCGATCTGCTAGGGTTGTTTCGTCAAATTCAATTTGCGGATCCTGGTCTTCGGGCGGGTCCGAGATGTCGATAACCAGATATTGATCTTGATGGCGAAAACCGCTGATGGGGCAATCACATGACAAAAGCAGCGTGAGATCGGTATTGTCCTCGAGGGCTGCCAATCGTGTCCGTTGGATCAGATCAAATGCGTTTGCTGTGTTGAACCCGTCCACCGGAGGTTCAAGTTCAACGTCCCAGGTCCGGCTATCCCTCTCGACGATATTCCATGAGCGGTCGACCCCAATCGGGATGACGAGCCTTGTAAAGCCGACATGGTCACCCGATTGGACATTAAGGGTCTGAGCGGCGGCAAATGGAGTCCACACAGTGACCGCGGCAGCGAGAACAAGCCACCTCATGCGGCTTGTTTGAGGTCACGCAAAGCCTCCTCCAGCGTGTTGAAACCGGGCCGTACATGGTGCGGCGCGTTTTGGCGGCCAACCTCGATGCAGATGTTGGTCGCGTGGTTGTGCAGGTTCGCAATCAGAACTTCTCGGATCATCAGGTAGAATTGATGATCTTCCTCAATCGCGCCCTTCATCTTCGATGCGAAAGGCCCCACAAATCCGTACGCCAGAAAAACCCCTAAAAAAGTACCGACCAGTGCGCCGCCGATAAGGCCGCCAAGCACCTCGGGGGGTTGATCGATAGAGGCCATCGTCTTGATTACGCCGAGAACGGCTGCCACGATCCCCAGAGCGGGCAAACCATCTGCAACCGTCTGCATTGCGTGGCTGCCGTGCATCTGGTGATGAATATTCTGCTCCAACCGTTTGTCGAGCACCTCTTCCACCTGGTGGGGGTCGTTATAGTTCATGGCCGCGGCGCGCAGCGTATCGCAAATCAGCTCCACCGCTTCGTGGTCCCCCAAAATTTTGGGATAGCGCGAAAAGATTTCAGACTCGTTTGGGTTTTCGATGTGTTCTTCCACAGCGACTGCGTTTTGCCGCTGCAGCCTGATTAATTCAAAGAGAAGACAAAGAAGCTGATGATAGTCTTCGTCTTTCCATGTCGGACCCTTGAAGACCTTTTTCAGACCACTCAGCGTGGCTTTGATCGTCCCTTTGTCGTTTGAAATCAAGAATGCACCGATCGCAGCGCCAAGGATCATCATCATCTCGAATGGCAACGCCTTGATGATGATGCCGAACTTGCCGCCAGCCAGTTTGTAGCCGCCGAACACCATTCCAAAGACAACGAGGATTCCTATGATCCCGAGCATTGCGGATTCTCCTGCAGTTTTTCTTGAAGTGACAGCGAAGCCTTAAGATTCGGTATCAGCTTCAGGCTCATCGAGTGTTGGCGCGGCTGCGTTGCGCGTGGCGATCACAACTGAAACGGCGTAGGCGTAAGCAGGGTCAAGTTCGGCCATGATAGCGGCGCTGGCGGCGGGCGACATGCGCGTCAGAAACCCGGCCGCAAAGTTTGGGTCCATTTGGGCAAACAATTCGGCAGTCTGATCCGGACCCATCGTCTCATAGACCTCGGTCAGGCGCTGAAGATCACCCTCCGCGGCAGTATCAGACACTTGAACAAGTGATTCCAAACGCGCTTCGACAGCCTCGAGTTCAGCAAGCCGTTCTTCCACCAGGATTTGCGCTGCCTCAATCGCGCGCTCCCGATCATTCAATTCTTCTTCTCGTTCGCGCAGACGGTCGCGAAACATCGTGACTTCGTCCATAGCTGCCCGGATTGGGGATGCAGGGCCGACAACCGACGTGATCGGTTCCGGGTCAGATGCAGAGGCAGCTGAGACCACCTCAAAGTCCATTGTGCTGAGCCGCAAGCCGATAGAGACCGCAAATATCGCGCCAAGGGAGACCAAAACGCTTCCCCGCTTAAGCCGCTTTATCCTCGTCCGAATACCCATTTTAACTTGCCAACGAATTGTGGTGCCGGAACAGAGCTGGGGCCTCCATCTCGGGTTGTTCGACGTGCGTGGCTGGCATGCGCCTGGTTCCGAAAATGGGAGTAACTTCAGATGTGTCTTCCGCATCTTTTGGAAGCCCATCAGTACCTACCTCCGCGTTTTCCGCAGGCTGCTGCGATGCGGTTGGCAAGCTTTGGGCAACAATAGCGTCTTCTGCAAAATCGTGGCAGGCTGCGATCATCATCTCCAGCTCGGTCGAAATGTCCCGGGCCTGATGGACCAACTCATGGAGCTGTTGCCCGGCACCATCCGAGCCTGCCTTTGCTTCGCGCAATGCCGCTTTCATTTCGTCCACTTGGCTGGACATGACGGCAATCGCGCCACCAAGACCCTTGTCGAAGCTTGTCAACCGGTTGAGGCGGCGCGAAAGGACAATGCAGTACCCCATTGCACCTAGACTCGCGAGGATCACCAGAAGGTCAGCGCCGTATGTCAGAAAGAAGGTCATCTAATTCACCAGAAATTGTGTGACGAGGAGGTCCCGAACCCGCCCCGGGCCTGTAACCACTTGAATGCGTCGCAGCATTTGTGCGCGCAGGCGGCCCAAGCTAGCGGGTTCACTGAGTTCAGAGACGGAGATCACGCGAAGGTAAGAATTCAGCACGTCCATAACTCTTGGGCTAAGCTGCGTGACGTCTTCGACGTGCATCGGCTCTACCTCGAGCGCGGCCGTGAATATCAAGTTTCGCCCGGCTTCATTTGCGCCAAGTGAAACGACCAACGTCTCAAGTTCCACAAATGCGACCTCGACAGGCAAATGTGAATGTCCATCGCCATCATGCGGTTCATCGGTTTCTGCGTGTTCACCTGGTTCGTGTGAGCTGGAGCTTAGGGGGCCCTGTGTTACGGCCCAGAATCCTCCACCTCCGCCCAGAACGGCCAAAAGCAACCCGACGAGCAAGGGCATCAGTAAGCCCTTCTTCTTCTGGGGTTCTTCCGCTTCAACTTCTTCAGACATGATTCTCACGATCTTGTTTCGTTCTCCTTCGTATTAGCCGTAAGGCACTAACCGATTGTTAAGCCTGCAGGGGCTATGACCGCAGACAACGGGCCAGAACGGGTCGATGGAAAATGGTGCTGCGGTGAACAAGCTGCTTGAGCTTTGGAACGACATGGACGGACGCCGACGGGGCATGCTGGTTGGGGGCATTGCCGCTTTGGCAATCGCCTTGTTTATCTTGACGCGGATAGCGGCTCAGCCGTCCTTTTCCTTGCTGTACAGCGGACTGGACCCGGCGGCCGCTGGCGAGGTTGTGGAAGCCATCTCTGAACGCGGTGTTGCCCATCGTGTCGAAGGTGATTCTATTTTCGTCGAAAGCTCGGAACGCGATGCCCTTCGATTGGCGCTCGCGAGTGAAGGGCTGCCGGCAAACGGTCCGCAGGGGTACGAGCTTCTAGACTCGCTCTCAGGGTTTGGGACCACGTCCCAAATGTTCGACGCCGCTTATTGGCGTGCCAAAGAAGGCGAACTTTCCAGAACCATCATAGCGTCCCCAGCGATACGCGCTGCGCGGGTTCACATAGCCAATCCGTCCGCAGACCCATTCCAACCCACACAGGAAGCTACGGCATCTGTTGCGGTTCGGCCCGCTGCAGGTGGACTTGCGCCGGGGCACGCCCAAGCGTTGCGTTACTTGGTGGCATCTTCTGTACCGGGATTACGACCCGAAAACGTCACCGTCATTGACGCAGATTCCGGTCAGGTTCTGGATGGGCAAGAGCAAATGACGCCAGCTGCCGATGCCACCGCCCGAGCCGATCAGATGAGGGCAAATATTGAGCGGTTGCTAGCAGCGCGTGTCGGCCCGGGAAACGCAGTCGTCCAGGTTTCCGTGGAATTAGAAATGGCTCGAGAAACCGTCTTGGAGCGAGTTATCGATCCAGACAGCCGCGTGATTGTTGCCACCGAAACGGAGGAACTCGATAACTCCTCGCGTGACGGCGCAGCTACAGGTGTGACCGTTGCCTCGAACCTTCCTGACGGCGAGGGTGCCGAAGGGGAAGGGTCATCTGCTCAGACCACAGAGTCGCGGGAAAGGGTAACTTTCGACCTGTCCGAACTTCAGCGTGAAGTCGAACGTGAACCGGGCGCGGTGCGCCGCATAACAGTTGCTGTGCTTTTGAACGGCGTGGATGAAATTGGAGCGGACGGGATTGTCGAAACGATTCCGAGGACCGATGCAGAGATTTCAGCGCTGACCGAGTTGGTTAGATCGGCCGTCGGCTATGACGAAACACGCGGCGATATAGTTACCATCCAATCGATGGCCTTCGACGAGGCCGCCGTGATCGATCTGACCGAAGCCAGTTTTCTGGACAGCATTAATCTTGATATCGGACGGATTCTGCAAACCGGAATCCTCTCTCTTGTGGTCCTTGCAATCGTTTTCGGCTTGTTGCGGCCACTGCTCACATCCGCTCAGCGCGGAAGCAGTGGCGACCTTGAATTGCCTGCGCTTGAACCAGCCGGTGGCTTGCCAGCGCTCGCCTCTGTTGCCCCATCAGATCCTGAAACCATCTCTGCAGCTTTTGATGGAACCAACACAGAGGATGATGGGAGCGCTGCAAAAGCAGTCGCTACGATGGATGGCGGCAGCGCATCTCAACCTGAGAACATTGCGGACGCGTTTGATCGTGCACTGCCAATGATGATGGCAGGCGCGGTCTCAGAAGAGACGGCGCACAATCTCAATCACCTCGACCCGGTCGAACGACTGCGCCTGCTGATTCAAGAGAGGGAAGAGGAAACGGTGGAGATTTTGCGCAACTGGATGAATGAAGATGATGAGATGCCGCAATGAGCAAATCCCTGATGTTGGACGATTTTTCTTCGACAGGGGGGGCGGGGCGGGACCCAGCGCAAAAGTTGGCACCTGCCGACACATCCAACGAAGCTGCCTCATTGGACGCATACGAAGCTGGTTACAAAAACGGTTGGTCCGATTGCGCAGCTGCGGAAGCCGAGGAACGGAAATCTGTTGGGGCGCATTTGGCACAAAAACTGCGTGATGCAGAGCTAACCTATGAGAAGGCGCACAGCGATATTCTCGAAGCACTTTCGCCATTCTTTCAAGAGTTGATCGAAACACTTCTTCCACGTCTAGCAGCGGAGGCCTTGGCACCCGTCGCCGTTGAAGAATTGCGGAAGGTAATCGAACAGGAAACTGGCTCGGATATTGAGATTTCTGCGGCTCCCAGTGTTTGCGAACAGCTGCAGCGCCTGTTGGATGCGGAAGGACTTCAGAACGCTCATGTGCGCGCTGAACCGGCCTACTCGGAGAGTCAGATTTCGCTGCGCGTCGGCTGCGAACGGCGCGAAATTGAACTCGGAACGGTGACCGAAAAAATCGCAAGTGCTGTTCGCGCATTCCAAACACAGATTGATCAACCCACTTTTTCCAAAGGAGCCGCATAATGACGGATAACAACGCGACTAGCCGTGCATCGGCCCTCCATTCCGTACCGATTGAAATCCGCGTTTGCGTCGGGAAAGCCCGCCCGAAGCTATCGGATATGCTCGAGATGGATCCCGAAACCGTGCTCCCGCTCGACAGTCGTGTCGAAGACCGAGTTGGGCTTTGGGTTGGAGACAAGCTGATCGCAGAGGGTGAACTCATTGAAATGGAAGGAGAGCGAGAGGGACAACTGGCGGTTCGAGTAACCGAGCTCGTGGATCGCAATGATGCCACGGCTTAGCCTTCGGGTCTTCGTTGTCATTCTCTCGGCGACGCTTGCACTGCCGGGAATGGCGTTCGCTCAAGAGGTCACGCTTGATCTGGGAGACGGGGGCAGTCTGACAGCCCGCACTTTTCAACTGATTGCACTGATCACACTGCTCAGCCTGGCGCCGGGCATTGCGATAATGGTGACCTGTTTCCCGTTTGTGGTAACGGTGCTTTCCATTCTCCGACAAGCTATTGGCCTGCAGCAGTCGCCGCCCAACATGCTGATTGTCAGTCTAGCGTTGTTCTTGACCTACTTCGTTATGGCGCCTGTATTTGAAGAGGCCTACCAAGTCGGCATCGCGCCGCTTATCACGGGCGACCTTTCGGTCGAAGAGGCGATCCCACTCATCTATGAGCCTTTCCGGGGTTTCATGATGAACCGTGTCGATTCTTCGACACTGGCAAGTTTGGCTGAATTACGGCCGGGTACCGCAATCGGCGACCCCGAGGCGTCTGTTCTGATTCCAGCGTTTATGCTCAGTGAAGTCGAACGCGCTTTTCAGATCGGCTTCCTGATCTTTCTTCCATTCTTGGTAATCGATCTCGTGGTAGCTGCCATCCTGATGTCGATGGGCATGATGATGGTACCGCCGGCGATCGTGTCATTGCCATTCAAGCTCGCATTCTTCGTGGTTGCAGATGGTTGGGCTCTAATAACTGGCGCACTGGTACGGAGCTACTTTTAGCCGCTCAAAACATGAAAGGATCTCGCCGTGACTGAACAAAACAAGCCGGCCATGAACCCAAGATCATCCAGACAAGAGAAGCTTAGCGTTCTTGAAGCCATCCTGGGCCCCGACGCGTTAGCTAAGCTGGATGCAGGGCCAGAGAGGAATGGGCATGATCGAGAAGACAGTCTGCAAAAACCCGACGCAGAGCGTGTGAAGTGGCACAGAAATCGCCTGTTAGCGCGGTTTCGGGCCAAGCAAGGTGAAGTGTTGGGGATATCTGAGGAAGCTCAGGGTGACTTGTCCCTCGACGCAGAGAATTTGGCGCCACGTCGTGCCAGGCACCAAGGCGATTTTTTGGAAAGGGTCGCTGGTTTGTCAGAACCGTCAACTCTGGCACAAGAACACCCGGCAGTGATTGCGCGTCTTCTGTCAGGACTAGGGCGTCCTGAGCGGGTGGTTGCGCTTAAATCACTCCCAGGCCCGTTGGCGCGCTCAGTTATTCGGCGTATTCGCTAAAGCGTGCCACGCACACCTTGTTTACGGGTGTCGAGCAAGCCTTACCCTCTAATTCGGTGTTGAATTGGTCCGCGCAAAACGCCTTGTCTGAGGTCTGCACAGGTACGGGACCAGCTGTCTGGAACGCACTTTATGCTCAGATTTCATTAGCATGTGTTCAGGTGCTGCGCGTTCGGGCGTAACTGATCGTCTCGTCGCCTGAACCCGAAAACCGTTCGAATTCAGTGGCAAACAGGTTCACTGTCACCTCCAGAAGGCATTGGCAATTCCAGTCGAATAGGCTGAGGCCGGCTGAAGACGCTAATCAGCGAACGATGAATTCAGCGTGAAGCGCTCCGGCAGCTTCGATGCTGGACAGAATTTCGATCATGTCACGCGGAGAGACGCCCAGAGCATTCAATGCGCTTACAACTTCTGACAGCGATGTGCCTCCTGATACCTCGGCAAGTCCTGTCCCTGGCTCCTCGATCAGTTCGGCATCCGTCCTTGGAAGGACCAGCGTCTCCCCCTCCGAAAATGGATTGGGTTGAATAGCAATCGGTTGCTCCTCAATCCGCAAGGTCAAGTTCCCCTGCGCCACGGCCACACGGCTGATACGCACGTCCTCTCCCATCACGATAGTACCCGATCTTTGATCGACTACCACGCGGGCACGGGTTTCCGGTTCGACCAATATGTTCTCAACGCGTGTAATGGCGTGGGCAGGCGACGGCGCGCGTGTGCGTTCGATATCCACCAAAACCGTCCCAGCATCGAGCATGGCGGCGACTGATCGACCAAATTCCACATTTATCGCAGCCTCGATCCGGGCCGCAGTTGTGAAGTCTGGTGTTCTTAGCGCCAATCGGATCTGGTCCAGCGACGTGAAGTCGAAATCCACTTCGCGTTCGACCCTGGCCCCGGTCGGGATCACACCGGCCGTAGGAACACCCTGTGTAACTTGGGCGCCGTCGCCCTCCACGACGGCACCGCCAGCGATCACAGCGCCCTGTGCGACGGCGTATATCTCTCCATCGGCTGCCGTCAGCGGCGTCATCACCAAGGTGCCGCCAAGTAGGCTATCTGCATCTCCGATCGCTGAAACCGTCACGTCGATCTGGCCACCTTGCCGTGCAAAAGCAGGTAGGCTTGCCGTTACGATGACCGCCGCAACGTTCTGCGGCCGGAATTGCTCGCCGGTCACATTGACGCCGAGACGTTCCAGAATATTGACCATAATTTCTTCTGTGAAGGGCGCGTTTCGCAATCCATCCCCCGTGCCGTTCAGGCCCACGACAAGCCCATAGCCGACAAGGTCATTCCCTCGAACCCCATCGAATTCGACCAAGTCCTTGATGCGAATGGGTGTCGCGTAACAAACGGATGCAAAAAGCGAAAATGAAAGGAAGAGGAGCAGAGATCGGATCACCTGAGGAACTCCGTCAGACTAAGGCGCGACATGCGCGCGGTCAGGATATAGAGGCTTTCCAGCTGGAGGCTTGCGGCCTCAAGTTCGGTGGCCGTCCGGTAAGGGTCCGCCTCAACAAGTCGCCCATATTCCAACTCGAGTGCGCTACGCGTCGTCTCTGCAGCGACCCTGGCTTCTTCGATACGTGCTTGCTCCGCACCTAGGCGCGCACGGAGATCGACCAAATCGGTTTCGCCACTGAGTACTTGTTGACCGGATCTCGAGAGTAAATCTGCGCGTTCCTCAGAGCTCAAAGACAAATATTTGTCTGCCGCAAGGGTGGCCATGGCCAAACCAGCCAGCGTTTCGCGGATCGCTGGATCCAAAGCAGAGACACCAGTAGCGGCAGTTTGGCCCTCTGACAGAAGTGTTTCCGGCGGTTCCCCGTCACCACCTTGCCATGCGAATGTTTGGTATGCGCCTCCAGGATCATTGAACCAAGCGAGTACCGCCGTTTCCAAGCTTGCGGCGTCGGTTAAACCCGCCGTCACATTTCTTAGTTCCGCAAGGATGTCTTCTGCCGGGATCAACGGAATGTTCTCAGGCGCGTCCGCTGCAAAGAGGCTCTGCCCAGCGAATTGCGTGTTGAGGGCGGCGACAGCCGCTCCAAACCTTTCAGGCGTATTCAAGAGGTCCAGTTCGCGACTTTCTGTTTTTGATGTGCCCGCAAGTGAGAGTAATGATGCACCGAATCCGACGAGCTCGCTGGCCACTCGATCTAAAGCGGTCTGGCGGCCATCCGTGGTGATTTCAGCATTCGAAATGCTCGTTTTGAATGCTTCATTGAGGCGTAGCCCGCGAGTGACGTCGGTGAGCGCCGAGAAGTCTCCATTCAGATTCCGTCCAGTATCCGTCACCTTGCCAGATGCGAGCTCGGCGGTCAGACGAGCGATGTCTGAACGGAGGTCGGACCCCTGTTTTCGGAGCGATTGGAACTGCGCCATGTCGCCGAATGTAGTGATGCTCATTGTGCGATCCTCAACAACTCATCCATCATTTCTTCCGCCACGTTGATCACGCGGGCATTGGCGGAGTAGTGCTGTTCGATCTTCAAAAGGCGTTGCAGCTCGTCGTCGGTATCGACGCCGTCTGCCAATTCCGCTGTCTTCAAAACGCTGTGCAGGTTCGCCGTGTGGCTAAGCGAGGTTTCTGCATTGATGCGTGACATGCTCGCGAGCGTGAGTGTTTCTGCAGCAAGCTCGGAGATCGTTCGGTTTGTCGAAGAGAACCCGCCTGATGCTGTCGTTCGCGCAGCGGTCAAGGCGTCGACTTGCGCCGTAAGCACGGATGCGTTCCCAGATGGCCCCTCTGTGACGGCCCCCAATCCATCACGAAGGCGCCAAACCGCACCGCCCGAACTGGGCATGGCAAGCTCGTTCACTTGCAGTCTACCTGCCAACCCGACTTCATTCGTTGGGTTCGCAAGGTTCCCCGCATCGGTGAAAAGGCCCGGATCGCCAGGCGCGATGGTTGGATCCAATCCGGATTGGTCAAAACGCTCCGCCAGATCGCGGGCGACTGCATCAATCCGTGCCTGCGCTTCTGGGCCAAGCCTGTCGCGTATATCGAACAATGCGCCGAGTTCGCCACCGCCCAAAGCCGGATTGGACCCTTCAAGCCGAAGCGGTCGTCCATCCAGCGTGAGGCCAGAGATGTTCCCGTTTGCCAGTGAAAGAAAGGGATCCATGCCAGGGGACGGGTCAAACCCCAACTCCATCGCACGATGGCTTAGTAAAACATGTCCATCGTTACTGTAGATTTGGAGTGTGCCGTTGGTTTCGCGACGAGATTGGAGCGGGATGTAAGGTGAGATTTGATCGATCAACTGCGCCTGCGCATCGTGGAGCGATGCGACTTCTCCGCCATTCGACCGCACGGAAAGAATACGCTTGTTGAGGTCGTCCAGCCCTTGGAGGGCGGTGTTAATGCGGTCAACAGCAATTCCAATCTCTGCGTCTGCTCGCTGGCGCTCAGATTGAATGCCAGAACTGATCTGATTGATATTCGAAGCTAGGCTTTGTGCAGCTTCGACCGCGCCTGTCAGTAGAGTAGTGTTCCAAGGTGCGTTGGACGCAGAAATCAGCTTCGCCTCCATATCGGAAAGGCGCCCGGAAAGGCTGCCTGGTTGGTCTGGGGAGCCAATCAGCGCCTCCAACCGAGCGCCATAATCCACCTGAACTCTGTTGGCACCCAATTGGGAGTCGGCCTGGCGTCGTTGGCCGATCAGTATGGAATCTTCTTGCCGCGTGACTCCCATAACCCGGACGCCTGAACCATCGTTGCCAACGATGCGGCCAGCCGTTTCCAAGCGACGGGTCCCGTATCCTTCGGTCATCGCATTGGCGATGTTCGAAGACACGATATCGGCGCGGCGGGCTGAGGCGTTCAGCCCGCTCAACGCGCTGGAAAGGGCTGATGAGATGCTCATATCATGTGCCTGGTGTCGGGCGAACGGCCTTCAATCATCGAATGATATTGGTCGTTTCTTGCAACATCTCATCCACAGTCTGGATGATCTTTGCATTCGACGAATAGGCCCGTTGAGTTTGAATCAGCTGCGTCAGCTCGGCCGCGACATCGGTTGCGGACTCTTCAAGCGCGTAGGACACAACATCCCCTGTCGGGCCGTCGCCCGCGTCCCAAAGAAAAAAGGACCCACTCTCAGCTGATGTGGAGTAAAGCTGATTGTCATGCGCCATTAGCCCGTTTGGATTGGGCAAATCAATCAACGGGATCTGATAGACGGTGCGTGTGATGCCAACGTCGAAATTGGCGTGTACATAGCCGTTTGCGTCAACTTCAACTGAAACGAGGTTGCCAACGGGCGAGCCATCTTTCGAAATGGCCGTCGGTGCGAAATTATCGGACAGCTGCGTCAGGCCAGATCCGGCGCCTTGAGCGCCGATGTCGATTTCAATTGGCCCGCCAAGAACATCGACAGAGAAGGTGCCGGTGCCAGAGTTCCAGCCACCTCCGACAGGTGGCACACCTTGCGTGACATTCTGGATCGTGCCGCCACCTGTCCGGCTGTCGTCAAATTCCACCGTATACTCGCCGATAACGGCTCCGTTTTGAGCCGAGTCGCTTAACACCATTGTCCAGGTGTTAGAGGCGGGATCACCTGATGGCGGAACAGTCGGTGTAAAGGCCACGTCGATTGATTGCGACGTGCCGAGGTTATCAAAGTATTCGATCGAGAGCTGCCGTGTATCGCCTGCTGAGCCAGCCGTAGTGTCCGTTCCCGGCAAGTTAACACCCATCGAAATGCGCGTAGTTGGCTCGGACGTAAACTGATTGACGTTGACTTGGACAGGCTCCAGCCCCGCGCCGGTATCGCGCGGGAAGGATGGGACCGTTCCGTCAGCATTTGCCGGCCACCCCATCAAAGTAACGCCAGTGGATGTCCGCAAATACCCATCGGCGTCTGTGCGGAAGGACCCGGTGGTCGCTAGAAACAGCGGGAGGTCCCCTGCACCGTCTACGCCGACTGCAGCACCGGTGGTCACCGGAAGAAAACCGCGCCCTCGCACGGCGAGGTCAGTTGGGTTGTTGGTTGTCGCTAGTGCGCCGGGCTGGTCGATGAGCCGCTGGGTCGTCACGCGAACACCGCCTGCGGAATAAATGCCGCTACCGGATTCAATAACCATGGAGTGGAAATCAGCGACCGCACGCTTGTATCCGTTCGTACCTGAGTTCGCGATATTGTCTGCTATGGTGGCCAAGCGGCTTGCGTTGACCGAGAGGCCCGCAACACCCGCGTTCAGCGAGGAAGAAATCGTCATCACATGCACCTTTCTGCTGCATCTGGGATTTGCACCAAGGTGGACGATGAAGGTTTAAGGTCGTCCTAACAGATAAAATGTGATGCTTTTTCAGTAGGCGTTGCGCAGCAATATGATCTCCAAACGATCGTTACGCGGTGCTATGGCAGGCTCAACCACTGGCTCACGATCGGAATGGCCTGTGACACGTGCGACCCGAAGGGCGTTCAAGCCACCGGCTTCCAGCAATGCTCGCATCGTTTGCGCCCGTTCCGTTGTACGCCGCCACCCGCTGACGCTGGCGCGCACGACAGGCTCTGCTGCGATATGCGCTTCCACTGCAACGCCGTTGTTCACGGTTCCAAACAGGTCAGCCATCGTTGCTGCAAGCTCAGCGAGCCAAGGTTGCGGTGACCCCGTCTCGGGATCGAAAATCGGTTCTCCGGGGCGAGAAAAAACCTCAATTAAAAGCCCCTCATCCGTGAGGCGCGTTTCGATGTGTGGTCGCGCGAGTTCGCTCACCAAGCTATCCCCACCTTCGCCGGTTAGAGAGCTTTCGATCTCGGCCAGTTCGGCGGTTTCGCGTTCGGCATCGTGGTCTGTTCCTTGCAAACCGAGAGCCTGCCGCCCTTCGGTCGGTTGCAGACTAGAAGCACCGGTGCCGTTTTGAGTAAGAACCTCTTCTGAGAAGGGGCTTTCCCCACCAAACGCCCCATCGCCGCCGCCGGATACACGCGCGACAGGAACGCTTGGACTAAAGTAGTCAGCCAAGCCTTTTCGCTGGTTTTCAGTCGTCGCGTTGAGCAGCCACATCAGCATGAAGAAGGCCATCATGGCAGTCACAAAGTCAGCGTATGCGACTTTCCAAGCGCCACCGTGATGTCCGTCACCGCCAGAAACCTTCTTGCGCTTAATGATAAGAGGGCGCAGTTCATTCCCGGCCATACGGACACTCCCGAAAGTCGAGGGCCGGTTTACCGAAAAGCCATGAACAGAGGTTTAATCAGCGCCAGCGGTTTCGGCGCACGCGATCTTCAAGCGGCATTCTGCCGAAGTATTCCTGCAAATCGAGAACCATCGGAACGGACAAGCCATTCTCGTAGTGCACGAAATCCGGGGCCGAGCGCACGAACCCCATGGTCGCGTAGAAGCGGGCCAGCTTGGGATTGCAGTCGATAAAGATCGATCTTGCTCCTGTTGTGTGGACGAAACCCGCGATTGCCGAGAATAGACGCATATAAGCGCTGCCGCCGCGATAGGCCTCACGGATCGCGAATTTCGTGACGATAGACGCGTCTTCCAGATCGAAAGCACTCTCCTTCACGCCATAAATATCCGTCATTGGGCCGAAGTCGCTATCTCGGCCCAGATTGATGCGGACGGTACCAACCGGAACACCGTCGTGAAGCGCAAGAAAGCTCGTCCCTGATTTGTCCAGATCGTCGATGATAGTGCCTTCATCCGGGTCCGCGTACGGCGACGAGCGCCCGAATTCGAGGCAATAGATATCGTACCGGATTTTCTGCGTAGTGCGCAGCTGATCCAAAGTGGAACACCGGATGATATCGAATGAGCGCTCTTCGCTCGGATCGGGGTCGGGAAGCAGGATCTCATTTTCCTCTACACGATCTTGCATAAGAATTGCGAGGTGCCTGAGAACCTGTGCTGCGTGTTGTGGGTCATCGCGTTGCAACCGTCCCAAGGCAGACCCGTCAATCGACAACGCCGAAACTGGGCCGACGGCCCGAAGGGTCGCGTTCGCCCCCTTGCCGGTCAAAAATCCGATTTCTCCGACAATGTCGCCTGCGCCGACCTGAAGGTGGACGTCGTTCTTCTCAGACAGAATGCATTCAACCACGCCATCCGTGATCAAAAGGATGTCCGACGCGAAAACGCCCTTCATGCGCAGTGCAGTGCCGTCCTCAAACGCCACCGGTCTGGCGACTTTGGCCAAGGCATTCATCAGGGCGGTATCCATCACCGCTCCTCCGCGGGATCGACGCGATCGCGCAAGCCCACAAGAGGCTGTTTATCTGAAACAACGCGGTCGTAGACGGCCTCAACATCGGGCCATTCTGTACCCAAGATCCTATCGAGGACGCGCGTCCCCAATCCATAGTTCCCGGTATAGCGGCTATGGTGAAGCGCGTGATAAACCGTTGAGGTCAGAACGGTTCCCTTCAGCTTCATGAAAGTCTCACCTCGGATTTCGTAGTTCGCGTGGCCGAATGAGTTGACGATCAAGTAGGCCACAAACCATGCAGCTACTCCAAACCAGTTCAGCGGGAGCAAAAGGCCAATTATAGCCATGCCACCAATCATCCCGATGTCGAAGATGAGCTTTTCCGTGAACGAAAAGGAAAGCGCCGTGAACGGACTGGACAGGCGGCTTTTGTGATGCTCCGCGTGGATCCAGTGCAACGGTTGCAAGTGGAACGCGCGATGCGATGCGTAGTGCCATATCTCGGCCCAAAGCGCGGTTAGAACGAAAGTGTAAAGAAAAGCGCCAAAGCCGCGGTCTTCAAACAAACCAATAAGCAGGGCAACCATCAGAAGGATGGCATGCATGGGTGTGTGCAGTGAATTCTTGAGCTCCCGCCGAACCTGTGGATCTTTGATCGTAAGGTCGTAAATTTGGTCTCTGGAAAGATCGACTTCGTATTCTTCGACGCACAACCAGAACAGGGCCATCAAATGGCCGATGACTGCGACCATACAAAGAACTGCAGCTTCCAACGCCGACATTATGTCCCCCAATCGTACTTTCAGTAGGTGGGCATAAAGTGAGCGATTCGTGCAAGGTGGTGTCCGTGCGAAGAGGCGCTCGCTAGGACTTGCCGTCCATTTCGGCAAATGTGGCTTTGGCCAGTTTGATCGCATGGTTTGCCTTCGGCACGCCTGCGTAAACGGCCACATGCAAGAATGCCTGCATGATCTCATCCCGCGTGGCGCCGGTTTGCGCGGTCGCGCGGACATGCATAGGAATTTCTTCAAAGTTCCCGCACGCTGCTAGCAACGCCAATGTAAGAAGAGACCGATCCCTGAGCGAGATCGTCTCGTCTGCCCAAAGCGTGCCCCACGCCCCTTCGGTGATCATGGTTTGGAACGGTTCGTCAAAGGCTGTTTTTGAGGTCTCCGCACGATCAACATGCGCATCACCAAGAACGGCGCGACGGACTTCCATCCCTTTTTTCAGCTTCTCCGACATGTGTAGAGCCCTCCTAATAGGGCAGACCGACGTAATTCTCGGCCATCGCCTTTTGCGCACTTGCGCTGGCGCGCAGGAATTCGAGATCTGCGATTTGCATCTTGAGATCGAAGTCAGACTGTCCGGGGAAGCGATGCATCAAGGTTGTGAACCACCAGGAAAAGCGTTCAGCTTTCCATACACGGGCCAGCGCCTTCGCGGAGTATCCATCAAGACCCTCTTCTGAACCGTTTTTGTAAAACTGAGCCAAGGCGCGGAACAAGTAGTTCACATCCGACGCGGCCGTATTCAGACCTTTGGCGCCAGTCGGCGGAACGATGTGTGCCGCATCACCGCAAAGGAAAAGCCGTCCCCACCGCATGGGTTCCGTCACGAACGACCTCAGCGGTGCTATGGATTTTTCGATAGATGGCCCGGTGATAAGCGCACTGGCCTGATCTGCTGGAATTCGGCGTTTTAGTTCAGCCCAGAATGCCTCGTCACTCCAGTTCTCGGGTGAATCGTCAAGACTGCATTGGATGTAATACCGGCTGAGATTGGCGTTTCGCATTGAGCACAACGCAAAGCCGCGCGGAGAATTGGCGTAGATCAGTTCATGGTTCACCGGGGGTGTTTCTGACAAAACACCAAGCCAACCGAACGGATAGACCTTTTCGTACTCGCGACGGACACTTTCAGGAATGGTTTTGCGGCTGACCCCGTGGAATCCATCGCACCCAGCCACAAAATCACATTCGATGACGCGGCGTTCGCCGTCCACTTCAAAAGCAACCGAAGGTGTGTCGCGGTCTGCGCCGTGAATGACAACATTCTCAATGGAGTGGATCGTCTGGCCGCCGCTGGCATCGCGCGCAGCATATAGATCGCGGGTCACTTCTGTCTGGCCGTAAACCACGACCGGCTTGCCCACATGTTCGGTGAAATCGACCCGGAACATCTGGTCGCCGTAAGAGATCAGGGTCCCATCATGGATGAAGCCTTCGGCATGCAGACGATCGCCGCAACCAACATCTTTTAGCAGGCCGACCAGGCCCTGTTCGAGCACTCCGGCTCTGATGCGGCCAAGGACGTGATCCCGGGTCTGCCGTTCTAGCACGACGGAAGAAATGCCCTGTCCATTCAGGAGCTGCGCCAGCAACAGGCCAGAGGGCCCCCCGCCAATGATAGCAACTTGAGTGCGCACGTTTGTCCTCCCCTTGGCCGGACGATAACGGGCCACCTTGAAACGGCAACAGGGTTGGTCGTGTTTTAGGCCTGTTTTGGCAAGAACGCTTCAACCGCCGCTGATGCGATGACCAGCGTCTTGCCCGTATCCGGGTTTGTCACGTCCAGCCCGCCGAAGACGGCCTTAACCTCGGCACGGCCGCGCGGGAGCTTCTCAGTCAGGCTTTCACAATCCACATGGTCCGGAGCTTGGACGCCGATGGTGACCTTTACGCGCATTTGATCGTGCGAAATTCCCGTAGCCTCAAACAGTGGGATCGCGGAGTGCCGGATTGCATCTTCAATCGCGCGAGCGGCGGCCTTGGTGTAATCCTGACCGTATTGATCGTTGCCCATACCCATTTCGATGATGAACCTTTGGTCGCTCATTCCACGCCCTCCAGATCTAGGGCAACTGAAATGGCCACATTTGCTATGACGGTCGGATTGCCCCCGTCGTCGCGCGGCACATCCAAGCCGCCTTTACGTGGGACAATTGTGATCTGACCGTATGGAAAGATTTCGACAATCTTCTCAGCATCCAGTTTTTCGGGATCCTGAACACCAACCTCCACCGTGATTTGCATCTCGGATTTATCCTTGCCGTAGAGCTCGGCCAGATTGATCGAATTGTGCCAAAGCGCATCCTTCACAGCGCGCGTGGCGGCCTCCGTATAGTCCTGTCGGCGGAGCGAGCTGCCCATTCCGAATTCTGTCAGCAAACGTTTGACGGCCATCGTGCCCTCCCTTTCCTGCCGCTCTAACGTATTGTTCGAAAACAGACAAACGCCGCCCCTGAGGACGACGTTTGGTAGATCGCTTTGATAAATTCAAAGCGAGATGCGGAACCGCGCAAATCCATCAGGTCCATCGCCTGCGGGCTCAATCGTCACGCCCGGCACATCTTCGGCATAGGTCGCGCCCGCCGGGCCGGTGTCGAACAGAACCGTGGTTCCCTCCATCGGTGCGAAGGTCCAGTTCGCATCGGCCGACGGGCTCACGGTGCCTTGCTCCACGATGTAGCGAACGATCACGTCCCGGTTGGTGTCGGGCCCTTCGAAGATGATCGTTTCAGGCGAAGCACCAGGGAAGTTGCCACCGCCACCGGCGCGGTAATTGTTGGTGGCAACGATGAACTCCTGCGCGTCATCAATTGGCTCTCCATTGTAGACCAAATCGACGATGCGGTGTGTGTCCGAAACGACTTCACCATCGTTGTTGTACCTCGATGGCTGGCTCAGATCGATGCGGTACGTCACGCCGTCGATGACATCGAAGTTGTAGGATGGGAAATCCGGGTTCAGCAGAACCTGATCTTCGACGCCCGGCTCGATCTGGTTGAACATGCCTGCGCTGCGTTCCAACCATTCGCGCACCTCGGCCCCGGTGATCCGAACCGCGCGGACGGTGTTTGGGTAAAGGTAAAGGTCGGCTACATTGCGGATCGCCACGTCGCCTGCCGGAACATCCGTGTAGTATTCCGGTCCACCACGACCGCCCGCCTTAAACGGAGCAGCTGCGGACAAGATCGGAAGGCCCTCATGGTCCGTGCCTTCCATCATCTGTTGGATGTACCAAGTTTGCGCATTTGAGACGATCTGGACCGAAGGATCGTCAGCCACCAGTGCGAAGTAGGAATGCAGAGGTGCATCCGTGCTACCGACGGCGCGCCGCACATAGGCAAGGGTTGCGTCATGTTCTTCCTGCACAGAAGCAAGGATCGTTTCGTCGCTTTCCACCAACGCAGTGACAGAACGGTCCTCTTCCCGGCGTGAGATCGGGCGTGCCTCCGACGTATGCGTCATCACGCGCCAGCCGTTGCCGTCGCGTTCCAACATCAGGTCAATCAATCCCATATGGCTGCCCCAATATCCGCCCATCGCGGCGGGTGTGCCCATGATCGTTCCGGCCTCCACATCGACACCGGGTGTGTCCGCGTAGTCAGGCCCGGGGAAGACACGGTGATGGTGGCCCGTAAGAATTGCATCGACACCTTCAACAGCTGCAAGCGGGATCGACGCATTCTCCATCAAGTCGACGGCTTCGGCCCCGCCAATGCCCGAATGGCTAAGTGCAATGACGATATCCGCACCTTCTTCACGCATCTGCGGGATCCACGCTTCCGCCGCCTCAACGATATCGCGGGTCTGCACATTTCCTTCCAGATGGCGGCGATCCCAAACCATGATCTGTGGTGGTACGAATCCGATCATGCCGATGCGGATCGGATGCGTTTCGCCGGCCCCATCCGTAATCTCGCGATCTAGTATCACGTAGGGATCGAACAGCAGACTGTCCTCAGTCGGGGTACCACCCAATTCGCGGGCAACATTGGCCAGAACTATGGGGAAATCCGCGCCCTGCATGGAGTTCATGAGGAAATCGAGGCCGTAGTTGAATTCGTGGTTGCCGATGGTCGCACCATCGAACCCAACCGCGTTCATGGCCGTAATGATTGGGTGTGCATCGCCCTCGGACATGCCGCGTTCGTAGGCCATGTAATCGCCCATCGGATTGCCCTGAAGAAAATCTCCATTGTCCAGCAGAAGGGAGTTCGCCGACTCCGCTCTCACGTCATTGATCAGGGACGCAGTCCGCGCGAGCCCCACGGTATCAACCTCCCGGTCGCCGTAATAATCATAGGGAAAGATGTGAACGTGCAGGTCCGTGGTTTCCATGATCCGCAAATGCGCCTGACCCGCCTGCGCGCGAGCTGAAAAGGGGTGGAGCGCAATGAAGCCAGCGGTCGAGGCAAGAAACGCGCGGCGGTCTAATAGCAACGGCATGACAATCTCCCGTGTTGATCGTTCCGAGGTTTACCCGGTTTCGATGACGTTCAAGTGTCAGCCAACAGGCAAGATGGCTGGCGATCCCCAACGCCAGACTCAGGAGCGTATCACGAATTCAGTCACGCATAGGGTGCCTGTTTCGCGTCGGCGAAAATGGGCCGATGTCAAACGAGTTCTGCGTCCGACATCACTTCGACCAACGCCGGACCATCCACTGAAAGTGCTTCCGCAATTGCGCTTTCAAGGTCCGCGCGCTCCGTTACTTTCGTGCCATGCGCCCCACAAAGACGTGCGAATGCCGCGAAGGATGGATTGACCAGTGAGGTCTCCCAAACCGGCCATTCGCCGGCCCGCTGCTCTTTCGAGATTTTGCCAAGCTCATCGTTGTGCAGGAGGATATGGGTGATATCCATCCCGTACTTCACCGCCGTTGTCAGCTCCATCGCGTATTGGCCGAAGCCGCCGTCACCCGAGATCGAAATCACCTTCCGACCACGGAACTCCTCAAAATCCTGCGTTGCAGCCCATGCGCCCATCGCGGCCGGTAGTGAGAAGCCGATGGAACCGAGATAACCCGACATCATCACCCGTTGCCCCTTGGTTTCGAAGTATCGACCAAAGGAATACGTGTTGTTGCCCACATCGACTGCAATCAGCGCATCGTCGGGCACCAGCTTGGAAAGCGCGTCGAAGATCGCTACGGAATGCACGCCTTTCGCGCCTTCTTCTTTCAGGCGGTTCTTCTTTTCATCTCGCCACATCTGCCACCGCTCAGCCAAATCGCTTAGCTGATCCTCAGCATCAGCGGGTCGCGTGACGCGCGGCGCGATTGCATCGCAGAACGCGCCAATCTCGCCCCAGACGGGCAGGGTAACAGGGTGAAATTTCCCGAGCTGCATCCGCTCGAAATCCACCTGAATGGTTGGTTTCGATTTCTCGATGCCTGTGTGGTTCGAAAAGGACGCGCCCAAGACGATCTGAAGATCGCACTCGTTCATGAACCAACTTGCGATGGGCGTCCCTGACCGACCCAGAACACCTGCCGCGTTTGGGTGGCTGTCGGGGATTAGCCCCTTACCTTTGAACGTCGTAACCACCGGCGCGCCAAGCACTTCGGCCAATGCGATGATCTGATCGCGCGCCTCCCACGCGCCATGGCCAATGATGATCATCGGGCGCTTGGCGTTTGCGATCAGATCAAGCGCGGCATCCACGTCTGCGTCTGACGGTTTGACGATTGGCCCGCTCAGCCGACCTTCCGGGGTCGCTGCTTCAGCATCACTGGGAATGGTCTGCACATCGTCAGGGAAGATCAGGTTCGCCACATCGCGTTCCACAAGCGCAGTTTTCATGGCGAGCGACACAAGCTCGGTATGGTTGGAGGAGGGGAGGACCGGCTGCGAAAACCGGCTCACCGCCTCAAATGCCGATTTCAGATCGATGTCCTGAAACGCGCCGGGCCCGAAGACCTGCGTCTGCACTTGGCCGGTTAGGGCTAGCACCGGCGCGCGATCCACCTTGGCATCCCACATGCCGGTCAGAAGGTTTGTCGCACCAGGACCTGCAATCGCAAGACAGGCCGCCGGTTTGCCGGTCAATTTGCCATAGGCGGAAGCAGCAAAGGCCGCAGCGCCTTCATGGCGGATACCGACATAGGCCATCTCACCATCCGCCACCCGCCGCCGGATCGCATCGGCCAGCCCAAGGTTGGAATGACCCACCATCCCGAACACCCGCTTCAGCCCCCAATTCACCATGGTCTCCGCCATAGCGTCCGTCACCGTCCGCTCATGCTCCGGTTCTGAATCCAGCCCGACAAAGATCTCACCGTCACGCACATCGACCGGATAAGTCTTCTGACCTGTATCTTCATGGCCACCCGGAGGCGCGCCTGTAAGCGGGTCGAAATCCCAACCATGCCAGGGGCAACGGATCCAGCATTGCCCTTCCACGCCTTTTTCGATTGTGCCTTCACCCAAAGGTCCACCCTGATGCGGGCACCGATTGTCCATTGCAGCCCATTGGCCATCAAAGTGTGAAAGGCAAAGAGACGTGGTGCGCGCAGTTACGGTTTTCACGCGTCCCTCGGGCAAATCCTCAACACGACCGACTGAAATCCAATCCAGCGTTTCATCCGTCATCGTGAGGCTCCTCTGTCGGTGTGAAGAAATCAAAAATCTTCTGCAGAATTGAAAGTGCAAGGAAGAATGCCACGACCCAGATCAACAGCTCGTAGGGCGCAAAGTCAGTGCCCCGCAGCCAACGCGCGAGAAGTCCGCCTTGCGGGCGCAGCGCTTCGATCCCGAACAGGCCGTCTCGGTCCCAGAGGCGGAAATCCCAAAAGCGTGAGATGTAGTAGAACCACAGACCGAGCAGCGCGGTGAGGCTGAGAAACAGGATGCGGCGGATCATTCGACCACCGTCACTGTGTCTGTATCCACGGTCAGAACCAGCAGATCACCGTGGCGAGATACGTCGCCTTCCAGCGTCACATAGAGACCAACATAATCAAGCAGGGCGGGGGGTGTTGTTTCGTCCCCTTCACCCGCGATCAGCAGAAACTCCTCACCCTCAATGGGTTGCGTCGTGACGAATACTGGTGGCACGCCGCCCAGAAGGCATAGATTTGCGCAGGCGCGATGCGAGATCCCGCGGCCGGGGCGCATTGCACCTGCCTCGCACTTGCCGTCACATATTTCACCAGTGATTTCCCAGCGGCCCAATGGTTCGGGTTCCGGAATATCCGGGATCACACTCTGATCATCGGCCGCGCGAAAGTTATTGCCACCGTTAAGCTGCAACATATCCAGGCCGCCACGTTGGAGCAGAATGCCTGTGGCCTGCACCAATTGACCTTCCAGCGCCTGCGCACGGTCCACCGCACCATTCTTGCCCTGCCCGGAAAGCATCAATGTGTGACCTTCGGGGATGGCATCGGTGCCTTGTGTGACATGCAGTACCGGCGATGGTGTCATCTCCAACACGCCGATCACTGTCTGGGGTCCAAAATCGAACCGCAGTCGACCGTCGCCCGGGTCATCCTGGGTCGAGGCGATGGCGTAGCCAAGCAACCCGGCGCCTGCGAACAGGACCAGAGAAGCGGCCAGCAGAAACAGGCGCAGTCCGGGCGGACAAGGCAGATAGCCGACAAAGAACGGCTCATCCCGGTTGCTCATGGCATCGCCTCCTGCGTGGCTTGAACCGGTTCAACTGGCGTACCCGGCGCATTCGGAACCGGGTCGACGAACACTTCATCCTGCTCAAGCCGGAGGCGGTATGTTGGCACCTTCTCTGTGAAGGGTGCGGGAGAGCGACCGGTGCGGACGTCATATTGAAAGCCGTGCCACGGGCAGGTGACGATGCAATCGATGATGCGCCCTTCTCCCAAGGGGCCATTCTGGTGCGCGCAGGCATTTGAGATTGCGCTCAATTGCCCCTCATGTCGAAAAACCGCAACGCGCTTGCCATCTGGCAAACGCGCAATAATCGCACGTCCTTCGGCGATGTCAGAAGCATTGCCGACCTTGACCCAATCCGTACCGGCCGCGTGCGGATCAACGCGCCGCTCTTTCCAAGCGGCAGCGATATGCAGGCCCGCAACAACAAGCGCACCGGCGCTGAAGATCGCAGCCATAGTCTCATTGCCGCGTGATTGAAAAGCGCCAAGCGCCACATGCCCAACCACCGCGACATAGGCCGGGTAAATGAGGAAATGAATCGCCTTCCAAACCGGGGGCGTAAGGAACTTCAGCCAAAAGTCATGGCTTGTTGCTGCAAGAATTAGAAGACACAGCAAGGCGAAGATCCCCAGCGCCTCAAACGGAAAGCCAAGCACCTGTCCATAGCTGGTATTGGCGAACAGAACTGTTTCCCAGCGCTCTGCTCCGCGGAAGAATGCGAAGTACCATCCAAGAACGAAGTATGCGTGGGTCATCGCCACAGCTGCTGTCATCACACCGAAATGGCGCCGATTGTAGAGCAGGGGCAGAAAGCGCCGATCGAGGCGCGCCAAAGGTCCGATGCACAGGATAACCGTCAGCATAACAAATGCGCATGCCCCGAATGCTCGGGCATTTGCGATCGGCGGGTTCACAGGGAATTCATGGTTCAATGCGCCAGGCGCAACCGAAATGAAAAGCCACAGGAACAAAGCAATTCCGGCCAACATTACTGCATCGTAGACCCACTTCGAGGTATTCCATTGAACCGGCGTATATTTGACGCTCATTCGCTCGTCTCCGGTGCAGAGATCTGAGTTGGCGGTAGATCAGCCGGCCAAGTCTGGCGAACGGCAAAAGATGCTAGAAGTGCGGCAACGATCAGCACAGCCATGAAAATGGCCGCCAGCCCATGTGCCTTGCGCGGTGGCGCATAACGGGCACTATGATCGGCGCGACCTGTCTCTTCACGCAACCAGCGCCACAGCACCAGCGGCCAGATCAAGAGGATCGCCGGTACGAGCAGGGGCCTGAACGCGTAAGCGCCCCGCGCGTCCTCATCGATGCGGTCCATCCCAATGGTTAGAAAGGCCAAAGCGACGACGGCTCCGATCATGCAATAGCCTTGGGCCAGCCATATAAGCGTTGCCGCAGCACTCATGCCATGCCGCCATAGCTAACACCGGACAGGTCAGCCATGTCCCGTTTCCAAGTGGTCAGGTCGTCGCGGTTAAATTCGGACAAATGCGAATGACCGCATGCCCGCGCCATCACTTGCATCAACTCGACGGACGCGTCGAAGAAGTTCGCGAGCCGCTTTGCGGATTTCTCCACTATGATGCGGCTGACCAGATTGGGTTTCTGCGTGGCGATGCCGACGGGGCAATTGTTCGTGTGACAGGCCCGCATGGCAAGGCAGCCAATGGCCTGCATGGCGGAGTTTGAAACTGCAATTGCGTCAGCCCCCAGAGCCATCGCCTTGATGAAATCGGCCGGTTTGCGCAGGCCACCGGTTATCACCAGAGTGACATCCCCACGCCCCATTTCATCCAGATGTCGCCGCGCACGGGCAAGGGCTGGGATGGTCGGTACGCTGATATTGTCACGGAACAGGATCGGCGCGGCCCCGGTGCCGCCGCCACGTCCGTCGAGGATGATGTAGTCGACGCCAACCTTCAGCGCTGCATCGATGTCTTTCTCGATATGCTGCGCGCTGAGCTTGTAGCCGATGGGAATGCCGCCTGTGCGATCCCGGACTTCATCCGCGAAATCCTTGATCTGCACCGGATCGGTCCATTCCGGGAATCGCGCTGGCGAAATGGCATCTTCGCCCTCGTCGATGCCTCGAACGTCAGCGATCTTGCCCTTGTTTTTCGCTCCGGGCAGGTGCCCACCGGTGCCAGTCTTAGCGCCCTGACCGCCCTTGAAATGAAACGCTTGCACGCGGTCGAGCTTTTCCCATTCGAACCCAAATCGAGCTGAGGCGAGCTCATAGAAATAGCGTGAATTCGCCTCCTGCTCTTCTGGAAGCATGCCGCCTTCGCCGGAACAGATCCCGGTACCTGCCATCTCTGCCCCTTGGGCCAACGCGATCTTGGCTGGCTCGGACAGCGCTCCGAATGACATGTCGGATACAAAGAGAGGGATTTTCAGACGCAACGGTTTCTGTGCGTTCGGCCCGATCACAACCTCGGTGCCGACGGGGTCGTCCTCCAGTAAAGGCGGCTTGTGGAGCTGAGCCGTCAAAAGCTGAATGTCGTCCCAACTGGGCAATTCATCACGCGGTACGCCCATCGAATCCATGGCGCCGTGATGCCCGGTCTTGGATAACCCATCGCGCGCGTAGCGTTGTATTAACGCGTTGTGCGGCTCTTCAGCGGTTCCATGCGAAGTGTCGGCGTATAGCCCAAGGTAAGCATCCCGGTTGAAGGGCTGGGGATTGTCGTCGGCCCAAGTCGCAATCTCATCCTCGTCCACCAGAACGTCATCGCCCTCGACCCAGGACGAGAATTTCGGAAGCTTTTCTTCGTTCGCGTATTCTGAAACGCCCGTATCCAGCCGGTAGTCCCAATCATGCACACCGCAGATTAGGTTCTTTCCGCGCACGAACCCGTCGGACATAAGAGCGCCCCGGTGCAGGCATCGCCCGTAAAAAACCGAGATTTCATCGTCGAAACGCACCACAACCAAATCGACATCTGCGACGAGCGCGTATTGCGGATCCCTGTCGGGCAACGCGCTGAGCTGTGCGACGGCGACTTTCTTCATGCTTTTTCCCTTGGATTGGCCCTAGGTACGGAACGTAAGTGTCTGCAACATCGTGCATATCGTTAGGTCAGCCGTCCACCTGTATAGGGCAAACGGCTGATCACATTTTTCCGAACGTTCGGTTAGGCTTGGCTCGGCAGCCAGAGCACAATCCACGGGAAGGCCACCAGAAGGGCAATCGTGATCGCATCAGCAATGAAGAACGGCGTCACTCCACGGAAAACGTCCTGAACGCTGAGGTCATCCCGCACACCGGCCACCACGAAACAGTTGAGGCCGATGGGCGGCGTGATCAAACAGAACTCCGCCATCTTCACGACCAATATCCCGAACCACACCGCACACATGGGCCCGGACATGCCGAACGTGCTGTCTGCGGCAGACACATCCAGCCCCCCGTTCAGCGCCATAACGGCCGGGAAGACCACGGGAAGCGTCAGTAGCAACATACCGATGGCATCCATGAACATTCCCAACACGGCATAGGCCAAGAGAATGCAAACCAGGATTAGCATCGGCGACATTTCAAGCGCCGTAATCCAGTCAGAGAAGACACCGGGCAAATCAGCGAAGCCAAGGAAGCGGACGTAAATTAGCACGCCCCAGATGATCGAGAAAATCATCACAGACAGTTTCGCGGTCTCGATGAGGGCGCTCTTGAGTTCAGGCCACCGCATGCCTTTGTAAAGCGCCATGCAGAAGACGATGAACGCGCCAACGGCTCCACCTTCGGTCGGTGTGCCCCAGGCATCGCCGAACGGGTTATAGACGAAGAAGATGATGATCACGACAACTGCTACGATGGGCAGGGCCGGGGGCAATGAAGCAAAACGCTGGCCCCAAGTGAATCCGGTAACTGGCGGGCCGAACCCCTTGATCGTCAGGGCCATGCCAATGATCAAAAGCGCATACACGAAAGCCGAGAAGATGCCGGGTATGAACCCAGCCAGAAGCAGCATCCCAACATCCTGCTCGACGATGATCGCATAGATCACAAGGATTGCCGATGGTGGGATCAGCGAGGCGAGCGTTCCGCCGGCGGCGACGACACCCGCAGCAAAGCGCTTGTCATAGCCGACCTTGAGCATTTCGGGAATTGCGATGCGGGCAAAAACGGCTGCGGTCGCCACGGAGGCTCCGGAAACGGCGGCAAAGCCTGCTGTTGAGAAAACGGTCGATACGGCTAGCCCGCCAGGCACCCAGGCGATCCAGCGTTTCGCTGCCTCGAACAGCGCACGGGTCAGGCCCGCGTGATAGGCGAGAAAGCCGATCAGGATGAAGGTCGGGATCAGGCTGAGCGCCTGATTAGCGACCTTGGCATGGGGCACCTGGCCTGCGGTCTTTACCGCAACCTCAAGCGCCCACCAGATATCTTCGACGCCAAAATCGCGCCGGGCCCAGTTGATTAGGAAAAGTCCGATCAAGCCAGCGATTGCCGTCGCATAGGCCACCCGCATGCCAAGGACCACCAGCACCAGCATTCCGCCGGTGACCCAGAGACCGATTGTTGTGCTGTCCATCAGTCCCGCCCCGTCACTTGGCTGGCCTCGGCAGCGGCCTGTTCTTCGATTGTAGGCGTGAAGGGCACCGCGGCCGGGCGGTCCAGTCCCAGAAACAGGGCACGCCCGTAGGCCCAAACTTGCAACGCCGCGCGAAGGGTCAGGACAACGAAAGCCAGAACCACGGCCAGTTTTGCGGGCCAGATGGGCAGGTTGATGTCGATGGAGCTATCGCGGCTCCAATTCGGACGGCTGAAATCAAAGCTGCGGTCAAAATGTGCCCAAGCGCCCCAAAGGAGGAGTGCAATCAACAAAAAGACCAGGATGGTCATAAACAATTCTACCGCCCAGAGCGCGCGCCCGCGGAATGCGCCGATGACGATGTCCATGCGGATATGGCTGCCGGTGCGTTGCACGTAGGAAATGCCGAAAATCGCGATGAACGGCATCGCCATTTCAATCCAGTCAACATAGCCGCGCAGAGGGGAGCCAAAGAATTCGCGCCCGCCGACCGAGAAGACGGCAAGAAACATGAGGCCGAATGTGAATAGGCCACTGACGACAATCATCGCCGTTTCAATCGGCAGAAGCATGCGGTCGAGACGGCTGACAAGGCTGTCGTCCGTCAGCACCGTGTTGGCACTCGACATGGGTTTGGGTCCCTGAGATTGGGACGGCCCTGCCCCGATGAGGTGGGCAGGGCCGTCGAAAGGGCTTTAGTTGCCCTGAGCTTCGGCGAGGGTGCTCAGCACGAGGTCATAGAGTTCCTGTGCCGGAAGGCCTTGTCCGGCCATTTCCTCGATCCATGCTGCGTGCAGCGGAGTCGCCGCCTCGCGGAAGGCGTCGAGTTCGGCTTGATCAATCTCAACCCGCTCAACACCGTTTTCCTCAAGGACACCGTCCCAACGCTCAATGAGTTCGGCGTAGTTGGCGAGGTAATGATCGAGCGACTCTTCAATGGCGCCATCAAGCGCAGCACGATGCTCGTCCGACAGATCCTCATAAGCGTCGATATTCACGACGACAGGGCAGTTCACGGTGCCTGGGTTGAGGTTCGCGGTCCACCAATCGGCTTCGTTGATGGTGCCGAACGACAGGTGCGCGTGCTGTGCAAACGCCACGGTATCGACAACGCCACCCTGCATGGCCTGGAAGGCTTCGGTTGCGGTCACCGAAGTCGGCACGCCGCCCACAGCCTCAAACGCACGACCGAGGCCGCCGGTGGCACGTACGCGCATCCCGTCGAAGTCTGCCAGCGTCGCAGGTGGCTCGCCGGTGCCGACGAGGTTGTACTGGGGCATGGGCGAAGTCATCAGAAGCATCGCGTTCCACTGCGCCATTTCCTCGGCCACGGCGGGATGATTGTAGACGGCGGTGGCGACGGCGACTTCCTCTTCCAGCGTGTTCACGCCAAGGAACGGCAGCTCCAGCACGGTGATCGCGCGGTTCTTGTCGGCGTGGTAGCCGGCGCAGAACTGTGCCATCTCGAATGCGCCGATGGAGATGCCATCGAGGTTTTCACGGTTCGAGGACAGGCCACCGTAGGAAATGTTCAGAGTGAATTCGCCACCCGTGCGCTCATCCAGCAGCTCTGCCAGACGCTCAACATGTTCGGTAAACGCGCGGCGCTGACCCCAAAGGGACACGTTCCATTCGACTGCGAAGGCCTCGGAACCAATAGTGATGGCAAGGGTTGCGAGAGCCGTGCGGCTCAGAAGCTTTTGCATGATGTCCTCCCTAGATGTCATGCGATCATGATGTGACGCGAAGTATGCGGCCTGTTTCAGGCTCTGTTTATGAAGAAATCCGCGCCGCGTCGGCACTGTGCTCTGCGGATATCCGCAAAGCTATAGCAGAGCGTCCTTGTCGAGGCCAAGTTTCACGATTTTCTCGTTCAGGGTCCTGCGGCCAATCCCCAGTGCATCTGCGACGTCATCCATCCGCCCGGCGTTCGCGGAAATGGATTTCGCAATCATCTCCCGCTCCAACTCAGCGACGGCGGCGCGCAAAGTTTCCGGGCGTGCATCGTCCTCAAGGTCGGGCTTAATTGCTAGTGCTAAGCTGCCCGTTCCTTGACGAGCGGCAAGCACCCTGCGTTCCGCCACGGCCCGCAATTCGCGCACATTGCCGGGCCAATCATGGGCAAGGGCCGCTGCAAGATCCGCAGCCGTCACGTCCGGCGCTGTGACACCGTAGACCACCGACAATTGGCCGATGAAATGCGCCAGCAGTGGCCGCAGGTCTTCCTGCCGGTGGCGAAGTGGCGGAAGTTCAAGCGAAAATGTGTTCAACCGATAAAGCAGGTCTTCCCGAAAACGCCCGGACGCAACCGCGTCTGCCACGTTTTCATTCGTTGCTGAAATCACCCTAAGGCTTACCGGCACAGGTGCGCTAGCCCCCTCTGGCGTCACTGCGCCCTCTTCCAATACCCGTAAGAATTGCGCCTGAACTTCGGATGGGCAGGCACAGACCTCATCAAGGAATAGCGTGCCTCCATCAGCCTGCAGAATGCGACCGTTCAAATGACCTTCCGTGCCAAACATCTCAGGCACAAAGGTGTCAGGCGATAGCAGCGCGCAATTGATTGCCACGAACGGTTGATCAGACGCAGGTCCAAGGTCATGCAGCGCGCGGGCCACCAGATCCTTACCAGTTCCGGTCTCGCCCGTGACCAGAACCGGCGCGCGCGTTTCAGCCAGATCGGCAATGCTTGTACGAAGAGCGCGCAGCGATGGTGATGTTCCGACCAGGATGCGATCCAGCCCCGACAACTGCGCCAGTCTTTGCCGCAGGCGCTTGTTGCTGTTGCGCATTCTCGTCTGCTCCGCAGCATGGCGCAGAATGTTGAGCAATCGCCTTGGCTCGTAGGGCTTCTCGACGAACGAATATGCTCCGTTCTGCATGGCTTCGACAGCCATGGGAATGTCGCCGTGAGCCGTTACGAGGACAACGGGGACTGGGTGCCGCGATTGAACTGCGCTCAGCAGCTCCAAACCGGACATGCCAGGCATGCGGACATCGGAAAGAACCACGTCCGCATCGAACTCATCCATGGCGGAAATCGCGCGATCAGCGCGGGCCACATCCCGGACACGCCAGCCGTCAGCCTCAAGCAACTCGACAACGGATTGGCGCATTGATCGGTCGTCTTCGACAATCAGCGCGCGGAACGGAGCGTCAGATGTCATTGCGCCGCGACTTCCTCTGCCATGCGTTTAGAAAGCACCATTCGAAAAACAGCCCCCTTTTTATCCTGCCGATTGCGCGCGTCCAGCCTGCCGCCGTGATCGTCCATGATGCCTGATGAAATCGCCAAACCCAGACCCATTCCCTGGCCGCTGGCACGCGTCGTCATGAACGGCTCGCGAAGTTCAACCAGTGTTGCATCGCCTAAGCCGGAACCAGTGTCAGCAACCTCGACCCACACCTCTTCTCCTTCAGCTCCGTAGCTGATTTCGAGCATTGAATGTTCGGCATCTTCCATCGCATCAACGGCATTGCGCATGATGTTCGTTAGAACCTGCTCCAACCGCAGGCGCGAACCGCGGACCGTTATAGGAGCCTCCGGCCGCTCATGTGAAACCGTGACGCCAAACGCTTCAACTCCTGGAATCATCAATTCCAATGCTGCATCTGCGCACTCCCTCAGGTCGACGTCTTCAAAGGGTTCAGACCGAGATCTTGCGAAGAATTTCAAGTCGCGCGCGATGCCTTCCATACGATCGACCAGACCGCCGATGGTTTGCGTCAGCTTGCTCGGACTATGTTTTATTTCGTGCGCTGCGAGTTGATTGCGCATCGCCGCAATGGGCTGGCCCAATTCGTGCGTGACCGAGGCGGAAAGCTTTCCAAGGGCGGCCAACCGGCTTGCGCGCTCCAACTCACCGCGTGTTTCCTCAAGCCGCATTTCGGTGCGCCGCCGCTCCTCAATTTCGCGGGCCAAGGCGGCGTTCGCGCGCCTTAATTGTACCTCTTCCTCTTCGGACCGCCGCAGGGCTTGCCCCAATCGCCTGCCCCTTTGATATTGCGCAAACAGCAGACCCAAAGCCGAGATGGCGAAAAAGGCGCCCGTCGCGAGCCACGCCCTTAGCACAGCGCTGTCGTTGCGGCGCAAGTAATGTAGTTGCCAGCTGTGCGGCAGACCCGCGTTCACGACGTGAAGGCGCCACGAGCCATCAATCTCAGCCCATCTCGGCTCAGCTTCCGCGTTCCAATCCAGTGCCTCTAGAGCTTGTCCTGGAAACTGCCGTGCCACTTCGATCCGCGCACGTTCTTCTTCTGAAAGCGGATCAAGGGCGCGGTATCGCCAAGTTGAATCAGAGGCCAGAAGGACCACGTCGTGCTGGTCCGTCAGGAAAACCTGTTCTCCGGCATCACGCCAAGCCTGCTCAAACGGGGCGAGGTTCAGCTTGAGGGCAACAACTCCGATCACCTCACCTTCATCATCCAAGACGGGGTCCGCGATGAAGTAGCCGGGAAGTCCAGTTGTGGCTCCAATGCCGTAGAACGTGCCAGTTCCGCCGTTCAGCGCCGTCTGGAAATATGGACGGAAATCATAGGATTGTCCGACGAAGCTTCCGGCCTCATCGGCGTTGGAGGCCGCTATTGTAAGGCCGTTCGGCTCCATCACGTAAATTGCGTCCAGCCCTGCCGCGCCTGCAAATAAGTTCAAGCGTTCATTCAGGTCCTCCAACCCGTCACCCTGAAGCCCTGAGAAGACGAACGGATCAACGGCAAGCACCTGGGTCAGATGTTCGAAACGCTCGATCTCCGACAAAACAGTGCTGTGATAGAGTGACATGCGCGCTTCGGCGCGCTGCAGTTCCTGCGCTGTGAAATAGCGGTATGTGCCAGCCCAGACCCCCAAGGCGACAAAGAGCGCCAGCAACGCAAGCAGAGCAATTGGCGCCTTTTGCTTTCCACTACTGGAAGTTGCAGAGGGTTTGGTTTCCACAGTGATACTCTCTGACCGTTGTTGTGCAGGGCTAGCAGACTTCGCAATGCGACGACATGATTGGATCGAAGCGGGTCAATCCACCCTGTTCCAGGTTTGGCCACCACATATCACGCCACCGAACACACAACCCGAAACCCGTAACTGGTTTGCGCCGCGAAAGCGCAGTCTAGACTGGTAGACACGCCCATTTTCAACATCAAGCAATGTGCCGCCAGCGAATTGCGAACCGTCCCACTGCATGCCTTGGACCAACACTGTGCCAAAGTATTCTGAGTTCACGTTCGCACCACCACCCCCAACAAGCGTGCCGCAATAATGCCCTCCGCACTGGGCAAAACGCACGAACCCCCAAGACCCATCGCGCGCTCCGGTTTGCCATACGCCGTCCAAAGCGTGGGGCGGTGACGCGGTTTGCGCGATAGCGTTCTGCGTGGGAAGCAGCAGGAGCATTATCAAAACGAGCAAGTGCTTCATGCAGATGCCTCCGTCGAGACCGCTGGAATCGTGACCGTTACGCAAGTCACGTTGGCCTCGCTTTGCGGCGTTGCGATCTGAAGCCCCGCACGTTTGGCTTGCTCCTCGACGATAGCAAGGCCAAGCCCGCTCCCGCTTGATCCTTCACCCTTTTCCCATTCCTTATGCGAAAGATTTGCGGCGCCAGGATTGCTGATTGCGAAAACGTATCCCGCGGGCGTTGAACGGCCCTGAACCTCGATGTCACCCGGCGTCCCATGCGCGATAGCGTTCGACATCACGTTGCAAAGAATGCGCATCAGGGCCAGGGGTTGGGTCTCCAGCGGGGACTGGGAGACGTCCATCGCAAGATGTAGACCACGCTTTTTCGCATCCCCCTCGAACATACGCTTCAGGGTCTCCCCAATCTGCGCGGATTGCACCTGCTCGTGTCCTTCCGGGGGAATCCGTTCTTGCCGGGCCAGCGGTTGCGCATCGTTCTCGGCTTCAGCGATATAGCTTGAGGCCAACTCATCCAGATAATTCAGAGAGTTCTGTAGATGGTCTTTCGTGTCGCTTGGCATATCGCGTGACAACGCGGCAAACGACGTTCTCAGCGAAGAAAGAGGTTGGCGAATGTCATGGGACGCTGTTGCCAGTCGCATGTTTCTAGTATGCGCCATCTCGACAGCGGCACGATGGTTTTCTTGGGCGATCAGAAGCTCTTCGTTTATGCGCGCTTTCTCTTCGGCCCGCTCCAGCGCCTCCTGCACCGCCAATTCCCGATCTGATTTCAGAATAAAGATGTTGCGTATGAAAAGCGCACCAAATCCGATGGTGATAGCCGCAATCAGAAAACGATTGATGGCGACAGTCAGATCAACACCGTCAAAACCGCCCGCAATCAAAAACGATCCGGCTAACAGCACGCAGGTCAGGAGCACCCAGATCAGGTTGCGGATGATGGTATCGTACCCACCGCGCAGCCTGGAAAAGGTTGAGACAGGGACAAAATGCGCGGCCGCGACAGTGCACCCGGACAGGCTGAACAGCAGGTACTGAAGCTCAAATGGTTGACCCAGTCCAACAATCCACAGAACCCAGATACCCAGCGCAGCGACCCTATACGGCACCTTTAGCGATGCCCATTTGTGATCTTTGGGAATGGTCTGAGCAGCCACCAAGAAATTGATGGTGAGCATCGCGTATCCGCAAATGATCAGATTTTCGGATGAAACATCGAGGCCGGACCAAACGACCCCGGTAATGTTCTGTTCAAACAACGCGATGTAGACGAGTCCCAATAGCACTAGAACCGTATAGGCCGCCCAAACCCATTGTCTGAGCGATACCGCGATTGCGACCAAGACGCCCAGAACCGAAAGGTTGGCCAGTGAAAATGCAGCGGCGGCAATCGCACCCTCGGCCACATCCCCCAGCGGTTGAGGCGGCACATCAAACGTTACGGAGCCACCCGGTATGGCAGTTGTGGCCGCAAGGGCCGCAAACGTTAGGCCGATGATCTTATTCAGCTTTGTCAAAGGCGCCTCGTCATATACGGTTTTGCCAAATTCGGACGATCTGTTTGCTGCAGGGCTGAGCGACCATGAAACGTTATACCGGAATGCTTGCGGATGATCACAGGATTGTTCGAATGGGACTGAGAGGCGCCCTCGAACAGATGGCTCAAGACACGCCGATCGAAATTGTAGCTGAGGCCGAAGACGGGCTGCAGACAATTGAGGCAGTCAAAGCACACCGCCCTGACCTTTTGATCCTCGACGTGTCCATGCCGGTGGCATCGGGTGCCGAGATCGTCGTCGATATTCAGCGATGGAGCCCGGATACAAAGATCGTTGTTTACTCGGCAGTGACATCGCCGGGTTTGCTTGCCCATTTGATCGAAGCAGGTGTGCATGGGCTGTTTGCGAAAGGGTCCGACGCATCGCTTATGCTTGACGCCCTTCCGCTGATTTTGCGGGGTGGGTCGAGGATTGACCCGTCCATCCTTGATATTGTCCGAGATGCGCCTGAACCCGCGGTCCTGACTGCGCGTGAGCGGCAAACACTCAATATGGTGCTTGCGGGGCGAACCAACGCGGAAGTGGCGGAGTTGATGGGGATCAGCCCGAAGACAGCCGAAAAGCACCGCGCCAGCATGATGGCAAAGCTGGAGGTGCGGAGCCTGTCCGAGCTTATGGCCAAAGCCTTGCAGGACGGCCTGATTGAGCAGCATGGCGTGATGTAAGGGTAAAGGATGGTTCGTCGGTTTCATTCGTCGAACCTAAAAGGTGCTGTGCGTCACTCATATGGGGAGTCACCCCCATACGTCAGGGTTCACGTTGCAGGTAGGTATGGCGCATCGGTTGCTGAACGCGACCCTGACAAGCCAAAACACCTGATTTCAAGGACCCCTTCAAAATGAAACTCTTTTCAAAAACTTCGCCCCGTACCGCAATTGTGGCTGCTGCTTTGGCTGCCACGGCACTTTCCGCAACTGCACCGGCGGCGCAAACCTTCCAGCCCGGTTACATCCAAACACTGAATGTCACCTCAACGCGTGGCGCCAGCGAAATGGATCAATTCTACAACCCTGGCACGGGTTCCACAGCTTTGACCCGCGTGTGTGTTGTGAACCTCGGTCAAGTTCAACGCGCCTTTACCCATACAGTGCCGGGCATCAACGCATTGGTCGCACAGCCGGGCAGCCAAAGCTGCGCCAACTTTTCCTCCGCTGACCGGGTGGCATACGGGATGGTCGATGGCGCGGAACCTGCGCAAGCCAACCGCGCCATGGTCATGAACCTGGACGCCTTCTCTGGCGGCACGGTAAGTTTCGTCTGGCGCTGAGCCGGACGTTCCCTGCCCGCCGCGCGCTCCGGGGCGGTGGGCAGGGGCTCAAACCCCTCCGACTTCACAAATCAGAGCTTTCACATCATCGACGCCGTGCCGTGACTTCAGGGTTGCGAAAACGGTCGGCTTTTCCGGCCGCATTCGCTTTGAATCCCGATCCATGATCGACAGATCCGCCCCGACATGAGGCGCGAGATCGGTCTTGTTGATCACCAAAACATCCGACCGCGTTATCGCAGGCCCACCTTTTCGCGGAATTTCTTCGCCAGCAGCAACGTCGATCACGTAGATCGTGAAATCCGCCAATTCTGGGCTGAACGTGGCCGACAGATTATCTCCACCGCTTTCGATAAGAACCAGATCAAGGTCCGGGTGACGCGCTGACATCTCAGCGACGGCTGCGAGGTTGATAGACGCATCTTCGCGGATTGCGGTGTGCGGGCATCCCCCGGTCTCGACACCCAAAATGCGATCCGATGGAAGCACCTGCATGCGCATCAGCGCTTCGGCATCCTCCTGTGTGTAGATGTCATTCGTAATGGCCGCGATGGAATGTGTGTCCTTGAAGGCTTCACATAGGGCAGCTGTCAGCGTTGTTTTTCCGGCACCAACGGGGCCGCCGATCCCAACCCGCAAGGGGCCATTCGGGCTGGTCATGTTCTGAATATCCTCGAATATTGGGTTTCATGCCGCATCGACGCAATGTCACCGATGAACGCGGTTGAACTGAGACGTGAGAGATCGCCGTCCGCTGCATCTTCGGCGACGTCGCAACAGGTCGCCGCAAGGTCCCTCAAAAGGCCTTGAGCCTCGGTCTGGCCGATGGGGGCCAGCCGTTGCGCGCAAGCTATCAGGTTCGACATCATGGCTTGCAACGCCACGCGAAGGGTGAGGTTCAGCGGCAGGCCTTGCAGCTTTGCAGCACGCCCGAGTGCCACAGGATAAGTCAGTTTCCCGGTTGCTTGCGCCCAGACTGCGTCCGTCACTTTCCCGAAGGCCACGCCAATCTGTTCTGTTTCCAACAGTCTCTCCCGCGATGGGCAGAACGCGCGTGCGGTTGCGTCGATGTCGATCACGTCCTCAGCGGTTTCGGCATGCCATGCTGCCGCAATGAAGCGAGCATCATTTGCCCCAGCGCCATACCGCAAAACGTCCTCAAGCCATTTACGCAGGGCGCAGACATCGCGAACATGGCCGTCCTCAACCACCGACTCCAAGCCATGGCTATAGGCAAACGCGCCAACCGGATAGGCGGGCGACAGCCACTGCGTCAGCGTCAGGATAGGGTCGCTAATGGTCATGGCTGTGTGTCCGCCCATGCCCATATGCCCCGCCCTCCGGCGTGAACGGCTCATGCACGTCGCGCAGGGTTGCACCAAGCTTTTCCAGCAAATCGCGGATGACGTGATCTGGCCGGATTAGAAGCCGCTTATCTTCGATCTGACAGGGCATGTGACGATTGCCGATATGCCAAGCGAGCCGTGTCATGTCGCCCGTGACTTCTAGCAAATCTTCCGGTGCGGCGATCACTTCGATCAACCGCCCATCTTCCAGTTTGAAGGCATCGCCTTGGTTCAGGCTGGTGGTCTGCGCCAGATCAACGAGAAAGCGTTCGCCCCCGTCGGACGTCAGCACCTTCCGACGCAAAAAGCGGGCGTCGTAGTCCAACGTCACTTGATCCGAGCCGTGATGGGAGTGCGTAATGCTATGGCTTTTCAGCATGGACATGGATCGGCCTTTTCAAAACAGGAAATAGCGCTGCGCCATGGGCAGGCTTTCAGCTGGTTGGCAGGTTAGCAATTCGCCGTCGGCGCGCACTTCGTAGGTTTCAGGATTCACCTCAATCTCAGGCAACGCATCGTTCAGCATCAGGTCTATCTTGCCGATGCCACGGGTGTTTTTGACCGCTATCGTTTGCTTCGCCAAACCAAGCCCGTCGCCAATCCCAAGGGACTGCGCCGCGGCGCTGACGAACGTGACGGCGGAGCTCTCAACGTTGCGACCATAGGCGGCAAACATCGGACGCGAATAGACCGGCTGCGGCGTTGGGATCGACGCATTCGGATCCCCCATCTGGGCACAGGCAATGGAGCCACCAAGTACAACCATCTCGGGCTTCACACCGAAAAAGGCTGGGTTCCACAAAACGAGATCGGCGCGTTTTCCAACTTCGATGCTGCCAATCTCATGCGCGATGCCATGTGCGATGGCCGGGTTGATCGTATACTTCGCCACGTAACGCCGTACTCGCATATTGTCGTTTTCACCTTGCTCGTCTGGCAGACGCCCGCGCTGCTTCTTCATTTTGTCGGCGGTCTGCCAAGTGCGGATGATGACCTCACCCACACGTCCCATGGCCTGACTGTCGGACGCGATGATTGAGAAGGCGCCCATGTCGTGCAGGATGTCCTCTGCCGCAATCGTCTCACGCCGAATACGGCTTTCGGCGAAGGCCACATCCTCAGGAATGGATTTGTCGAGGTGATGGCACACCATCAGCATATCCAGATGCTCCTCCACCGTATTGACTGTGAAAGGGCGTGTCGGATTGGTTGAGGATGGAAGCACGTTCGCATCACCGCAAATTTTGATGATGTCTGGTGCATGGCCACCCCCCGCGCCTTCAGTATGGAATGCGTGGATAGTACGGCCGTTAATCGCCGCGATGGTGTTTTCCACAAAACCGGACTCGTTCAACGTGTCTGTATGGATCATCACCTGCACGTCCATGTCGTCCGCCACGGAAAGGCAGCAATCAATCGCGCCGGGCGTGGTGCCCCAATCTTCATGCAATTTCATGGCGCAAGCACCGGCCTTCACCTGCTCCTCCAATGCATCGGGAAGGGAGGCATTGCCTTTGCCCGCGAAGGCCAGGTTCATCGGGAACGCATCCGCGGCCTGAAGCATTCGCCCGATATGCCACGGCCCTGGCGTACAAGTAGTGGCCAAAGTGCCATGCGCGGGGCCCGTGCCGCCGCCGAGCATGGTGGTCAGGCCGGAATGCAGCGCATCTTCGATCTGTTGCGGGCAGATGAAGTGAATGTGGCTGTCGAAACCACCCGCGGTAAGGATACGCCCCTCGCCAGCAATGGCCTCCGTCCCCGGGCCAACAATGATGTTCACGCCGGGCTGTGTGTCGGGATTGCCGGCTTTGCCAATGGCCGCGATGCGCCCGTCCTTCAAACCGATGTCAGCCTTGATGATGCCGGTATGATCCACGACCAGCGCGTTGGTGATGACCGTGTCCACGGCCCCATCCGCGCGCGTCGTTTGAGCCTGCCCCATCCCATCGCGGATCACCTTGCCCCCGCCGAATTTGACCTCTTCCCCATAACTCAGAGCATTTTGCCCCGAGCCCCCGGTTGTAGCCTGACCAACGGCCTCCGCCGTCAAATCCCGTTCGACTTCGATGATCAGGTCGGTGTCGGCCAACCGAACCTTGTCGCCCACCGTGGGGCCAAACATGGCGGCGTAGTCAGCGCGTTTTATGGTGGTGGCCATCGCTTATAGATCCCCCATGATCTTCCGGTTGAAGCCGAATATCCGCCGCGCGCCTGCGATCTGTATCAGGGCAACCTCGCGCCGCTGGCCGGGTTCGAACCGCACGGCAGTTCCGGCTGCGATATCCAAGCGGTGGCCACGCGCCGCGTCACGGTCGAAGTCCAGCGCCGAATTTGCCTCGGCAAAATGATAGTGGCTACCAACCTGAACGGGCCTGTCGCCGGTATTTGCGACCATCAGTGTAATCGCCTCGCGGCTGGCGTTTAGGGTAATCTCACCTTCAGCGGGCATGATTTCTCCGGGGATCATCCTGGGCCTCCTCAGCGGATGGGTTGGTGGACGGTGACCAGCTTGGTCCCATCGGGAAAGGTCGCCTCGACCTGCACTTCGTGGATCATCTCGGGCACACCATCCATACATTGCGCGCGGGTGATCACCTGCGCGCCGGCCTGCATCATATCCGCGACGGATCGCCCATCACGGGCCCCTTCAACTACTGCGTCGGTGATAAGTGCGATGGCCTCTGGATGGTTCAACTTCACGCCGCGTGCCAATCGTTTGCGGGCAACTTCAGCGGCCATGGCGACCAGCAGCTTATCTTTTTCTCGGGGGGTCAGGTTCATCTTACAGCATCCAGCATCGGGGTAGGTCAGGTTGGTATAGTTGGTTCAGCACCGGAATAAGGCTCTTGCGCAAGGCGAAGCCATCGTGTGCCAACAGGCGCAGAACAAGGACATCGGGCAATAGCAGCGACGCACCAGCAGTTTCTGGTAGCAGATCGCGGATGGTCGATAGCTGGGTTTCGACGTCGTTGGCCACGTAAACCAATGAGGCCATCGCGCGGGCACCGTCCGCCACAAAAGGCCGATTCAAGTGCGCTTGAATATCGCCCTCCAGCCGGACGGAGTCCAAGTAGATCGGCACACCGTCACGGCGTATGTCAACCCGATCCGAGAAGGCTCCGGCGCACACAGTCTCTTTCATCGCGGTACGACCAAAGATGATTGGCTCGCAAAAGAGCAACTCCGCCCTGTCTTCCAGATCAATCTGCATGCGCCGAGTTAACGAGCAGCCGTCGAAAAGGATTGTCTCCTGCGGAAGCCAATTCAGGCGCGCTCGCCCGCGGACGCTGATCTGGTTTGTGATCCGGCCCGGATCCGTACCCGCGGCGCCGTAAGCGCGTTCCGCCGCTTGGGTTGTGATCGTACAATCCGACGCAATCTCCGCCGCGAACTTGAAAGCATCGCCGCCCGTGACACCGCCCGCCGTGTTCACGAGCACCGCGTCCAAGTGTTTGGCCGACCTGCGCGGGAATAGGCATTTGAGCGAACCGGCCTGCCGAAGATCATCGAGTTCGGACCGTTTTTGCCCGTCCTTCACGCGCAACCAAACATCACCAATCGCCCGCGGCTGCACGGGTGTCGCAGCAGCTGCGATGATGTTTCTTGGCTGAGTGATGGGCCAACCTCACGAACACGTCCGCACTTAAATTCATCGAGTCGTGTACGGATGGCCAATGATTTTGCGTAATCTCGGAGCGCAGCTTTGCTCGCCGCCCACTATTTAGGCAGAGTCTCACGAATTGACCAAAAAAGGGTCTCCTAGCTGCGAAGCTAAGGTAGGTCTAAGTCTCTGAAATACATGAAACGATTACGGGACTCTTCGCGAACTCTCGCGCCGCGCGATTTGTGGCCATGACTCCTGAGTGAATACACTGAAAAATGATCAAGCCTGGCCGGGCGGAATGGGGCGCAATGTCGTTGGAACGGCGCTGGTTTTGGCTAAGCCACGCTCTGGTGGGCGATACTCACGCAGCGATGACCCAATCCCCAAGTACCGAACAGTTCCTAAAAGTTCGCTATCAAAGGCGGATTACAGGAACCGCAGACGATTTCGATTTAGCAACTCAACTATTATGCGCTTCGCGTGTTGCCGGTGCTCCCGATGGGTGTTTCGCGCCATCTCAAAATCGCCTTCCGCAATGGCTTGGTAGACCTTGCGGTGGTCCTCATTGGATTTTGTTGGCACCGGGCGCATGAACAGGGTCGTGGCGCGCGCGCGGCGGACTTGGTCACTCATCATATTAACGATCATGACGATGCGGCTATTGCCGCCCAGACGCACCAATTCCTGATGAAAACGGTCGTCCGCCTCGGCCCACGCTTCCAGATCAGATGAGGCCAACGCAACGTCCATATCGCTGATTGCGATAGCCAGTTCCTGCAGCTCTGCCTCATCGTGGCCCGCGCTCGCCGCGCGTTCGGCTGCGAGGCTTTCGAGTTCGGTCAACACGTCGTAGATTTCGGCCATATCCTCAGGTGAAAGAGGCGATATCCGCACGCCTTTTCGGGGGCGCAATTCCAAGAGCCCCTGGCTTTCAAGCGTCAGCACTGCCTCGCGGATCGGTGTGCGCGACATGTTGAGCAGATCGGCAAGCTCGGATTCCAGATGGTCTGAACCAGCCGCAAGCTCGCCCGCGAAAATCTTCTCGCGCAATTCGTTCAGGGCCCTTTGAGAGCTTGAAGCCGGTTTGCGTGTTGCGGTCGTCAAATGCGGTCCAATTCCTGTTTGCGCCCGGTCCCAGCCGAAGCGTAGATGGCGTCTTCGATCGCGATGACGGTCAAATAATCTTCCGCTGTGTTTTCTAGCGCGCTTCCTATCAGCACGCCAGAAACGACGTGGCTTTGCAAGGCATGAACGCAGTCCCCGCCGAACCCGCTCCAGCTACTGGGCGGATGCAGGGTGGTTTCCTCGGTTTCGCCAAATGCGCGCAAACGCACCGCTCCGTCGCCACTGAGTGTCAGCGTTCCTTCGCTGCCCTCGATTAATCCGATGCCCATGGTGCGGCGCAGATTGTCGGCGGCGTGGTCGAGGGTTCTATTGCCGTCGAACAGGGCCCGAACCCCGCCCGGGTGATCGAAAAGAATGTATCCCGCATCCTCACCCGCAATCACCGGGTTGATCTTGCGCAAGTCTGCGTAAACGGCCAGCGGATTGCCAAAAAGATAGCGGAACGTGTCGACCCAATGCACGGCAGTTTCGTGGACGAGAAATCGCGGCATTTCTTGGAAATAGGCCTGCCGGTCCAGATACGCGCGGGGACCTTGGCCGTCGCCTGGGCGAAACCGAAACGTGGCCTGCTGCACGTCGCCCACGCGCTGGTCGTCTAACGCTTGTCTAATTGCGCGGTACCACGGCTGAAAACGAAAATTCTCATGCACAATGATGGTCGCATTTGCGGAATTGGCCTCTGCCACGATCCGACGGGCCTCCGCCAGGTTGTTGCAAAACGGCTTTTGACAGATGATCCATTTGATGCCGGCCGCCAGCGCTGTGCAGATGGCTTCGGCATGCGCGGTCGGCGGCAGGATGATATCCACGAGATCAGGAGATTGCTCTTCGAGCATCGTTCCAAGGTCGCCGTAGGCAGGTAGCCCGGTATCGTTGGCCTTTGCGATGTCGCGGTCGCACGACCCAACCAGCGTCACACGTTCCATCCTGCGCCAGCTGTCGTAGTGGAATTCGCTGAAATATCCGGCCCCGGCACAGACCACGCGAAGGGAAGCGCGGTTGGTCATGCCGCGAAGGTCTCCTCCATAACCGCGCGTGCGGCCTCCTGCGTTCCGGCAGACCCGCCAAGGTCTCGTGTCAGCACTTGACCGCGCGCCACGACATTCTCCACCGACTCGCGCAGACGAGTGCCATCGCGGCGCATGTCCGAGATCTCGTGTTTAATCCCTAACCAGTCGAGCATCAGGGCTGCCGACAGGATCATCGCGAACGGGTTGGCAAGGCCTTGGCCGGCAATGTCAGGCGCGGACCCGTGGCAGGGCTGAAATACGGCATGATCGCGCCCGATATCGGCCGAGGGGGCGAGCCCCAAACCACCCATTAGACCTGCGCCGAGGTCCGAAAGAATATCTCCGAACATGTTCTCGGTTACCATGACGTCAAAATCCCATGGCTTCTGAACCATCCAAAGCGCGGTGGCGTCGACATAGGCGTGTTCTGCTTTGATGCCCGTATGCTTTGCTGCCTCAGCATCGAACATTTCCCGGAAGAAGGCAAAAGCGCGAAAGACGTTGGCTTTATCCACGCAGGTCACCTTACCCGGCCCACGTCCTGCCGCTTTTCGGGTCTTGGCCAGGGTAAAGGCAAATTCAAAGAGTTGTTCCGAGATTTCCCGGGTGATCAACAGCGTCTCGCGCGCTTCATCCTTGGTGACTTCGCCGCAGCCTTGGCTATGGAACAGGCCTTCCGTGCTTTCGCGAACAAGCACAAAATCGATCTCCCGGTCGGCCGGCATATTCAGTGGTGTTCGCTGGCCCTTGCGCACTGTCACGGGCCGGACACCCGCGAACAACGTCAGCGCCTTACGCAGCTCGATCTGGGGCGAGATTTCGGTGCCGTCTGCGTAGCGCACATCCGGCAATCCCATCGCTGAAAGTAGAATTGCATCGGCCCGACGCGCCGTTTCCATCGAATGCTCGGGCAACGATTCGCCCGTCTTCGCATAGTGGGCGGCCCCGGCCGGTGCATCAGTGAACGACAGGTCATACGCGCTGGACGCCTGCGCCATCTGACCCAGCAGCTCAAGCGTCGGCCCCATGATTTCTGGGCCAATTCCATCCCCCTGAAAGACAGCGATTTCGAAGGTCTTGGTCATTCTTGCCCCTCATTCATCTCGATCTGCGCTCCTTAAAGGATCGAACGCTTCATCGGAAGTTGACAATGTATCCATTAATGCATACGCAAATAAATGCAACAATGAACATTGAGCGTCTGGGAGGACATCAAATGACGACGACATTCGGGAAATTGGTGGCAGTTGCTGCCCTTGTGACGGGGCTTGCCAGTGCCGCGACTGCTCAGGAATATCCGTTCCGCGACATCACCACGGCGGTTGTCTGGGGTGCCGGTGGAGGAACCGACAGCATCAACCGAATGATCATGGCCGAGATGGAGCAGCATCTGCCGGTGTCGATCAACGTGATCAACCAGACCGGCGGCGTCGCAGGCTCCAACGGGATGGTCTACGTGATGAACCAGCCCGATGACGGCTACACGCTTGTAGGGTTGTCAGAATCCAATGTGACCGCCGCCGTGCAAGGCGGGTGGGATCAGCGGTTTGACTTCTGGTATCCCTTCATCGTCGGCGGCTCACCCGACCTGATCTCGGTCCCCGCCGACAGCCCCTATACGACGCTGGAAGAGTTGGTTGAAGCGGCCCAGGCGGCCCCCGGCACCATCCCCGCCGCCGCCTCTGGCGCAGGCTCCATACACCACCTCAACCTGCTCGCGATCCAGAACGGCGCAGATGTCGAGTTCCTCTTCGTGCCCTATGACGGCTCCGCATCGGGCCAGGAAGCCGCCATTGCCGGCGAAGTCGCGCTGGTCGTCACGTCGCTGGCCGAGCAGGCCGCGTTAATCGAAGGCGGCATGCTGCGTCCGCTCGCCATGCTCACTGAAGACAGCGCCGAGATTGCGGGCACAACCGTCCCCTCCGCGTTCGACATCTATGATGGCCTGGATGCCTATCTGCCGTTGATGCAGGCCATCGGCTTTGCCGTACACGACAGCGCCTCCGATGAGGTCAAGGCCGCGCTGGCGGCGGCCTTCGAGGCCGCAATGGCCTCAGACGTGGTGGCCGACTGGGCCGAGGCCAACAACTACGCCGTCGGTGGCCAGTACGGGGAAGAGGCACAAGCTATCTTCGAAACGCTGGAGGCGAATTTCGCCTACACGCTGCAAGAGCTTGGCTCTGCCACGGTCGATCCCGCCAGCCTCGGGATTGAGCGTCCCTGACCTCCACGCCCTCCGGCCACACCAAGGAAAGGCGCGGAGCTTAGGTTCCGCGTCTTTCGGCACACCAGCGGCAGGAAGACATTGGCATGTCCCAAAAGACCCCCGAGCCCCAATCCGACGACATCGCTGTCCTGCGCGCCCGCGATTTTTGGGGCGCCATCGTGCTGATGGTCCTGTCGCTGTTTTTCCTGTGGCGCACGTCGTTCATTCCGCTGTTCGGTGACAATCGCGCGGGTGTAAGTGGAACTTCTTGGTATAATTCCGCCGCAATTGTCCCACTCGGTATCTTCACGGCCCTCTTCATCCTGTCCCTCGTTCTTCTGAGCATCGCGATCCGGGCAGGTGGGGCGAAACGCGCGCTCTCTCCCATTGGCATCGGGTGGGACCGCGCCGAAGCTGTGCGGTTCATCACCATCGGCGTCATCTTGTTCTTCTACACCGCAGGCCTAGTGCCGCGCGTGGATTTCATCGCCTGCAGTGGCTTGCTGATCACGGCGCTGACCTTCGGCTATCACAAGGGCCGGATCACACGCATGATCCTGGCCTCGGGCGCGGTGGGCTTGTGTGGCGCCTACGCATTGGTCGCGCACCTGCCTCAATCCGAATGGGGCGCCCATGACGACGACATCGTCACGCTGGCAGTCTGGGCGGCGCTGACGCTTTGGGTTCTGCTGTGCGCGCGGGGGGATGGTGTCCTTAAGGCGGTGCCCGTCATCGCGGTCCTCGCGCCGGTCATTCTGGTCTGCGCCATGGCCTTTGGATTCCGGCAAAACGTGCCGAACCGGGGCGGACTGATCTTCAGCCAGATCGAATACCACTACTACGTCACCCTCCGCCCGCTCTGGAGGTCCTGAGATGGATTTCATCCTCACGCAGCTGTCCGGTTTTGGCGGCGCCTTCTGGGCCCTGGTGATCGACCCGGTGACCTACATCTACCTGATTGTCTCAGTCTTTCTGGGCATCACATTTGGCGCGCTGCCCGGTTTGACCGCCACCCTTGCCGTCACCATCCTGACGGGCTTTTTCGGCAACAAGGTGCCGCTGGACTATTCCCTGATTGCGCTTCTCGGGGCCTATGTCGGCGCGATTTACGGCGGGTCCTATCCGTCGATCCTGCTCAACATTCCCGGCACGGCTGCCAGTGCCGCCACCGCGATGGATGGTTACCCGCTGGCCAAAGCCGGGCGGGGCGGGGAGGCATTGGGCCTCACCACCACCGCCAGCTTCATCGGCACCCTGATCGGCACGATCGCCCTTTTGGTCTTCGTCTGGGTGCTGCTGTTGCTGTCGCAAAACATCGCCAGCCCTGAGAAGGCCTTGCTGGCCCTCTTCGGGATTCTACTGTCGGGTACGCTCATGTCTGAGGATTTGGTGATCAAGGGCTGGATCGCGGGCCTTGTGGGCCTCGCCATGGCGATGGTGGGCCTTGATCCACTGCTGTCCGAGCCGCGCTATACCTTCGGCTGGTCCTACATGCTCAGCGGGTTTCAGGTGGTGCCTGTGCTGATGGGCGCCTTCGCTGTGCCCCAGATCATCGAAGGTATGCGCCATATGGATGTCGGCACGCTGACCGAATTGAAGGGCCGCATCCTGCCGAACCTGCGTGCCGTGCGGCGCTATCTGCCGACCATCACCCGCTCCGGTGTGATTGGCACTGGCGTCGGCGCGCTTCCCGGTGTGGGCGAGGACGTGGCAGGCTGGGTCAGCTACGGCGTTGGAAAATCCGTCAGCCGCGAGGGGCGTAAGTTCGGCAAGGGATCGCTCGAAGGGCTGTTGTCGTCTGAAACAGCCAATAACGCATGCATCGGCGGTGCGCTTATCCCACTTCTGGTTCTGGGCATTCCAGGCTCGCCTCCGGCGGCGGCTCTTCTGGGTGCGTTCCGCATCAACAACATCATTCCCGGCCCCACGATTGATCCCGAAATCATCCTGAGAGTCGTGGCAATCATGGTTTTGGCGTCGTTCACCATGTTCGTAATGGGGCTCTTCACGGCCAAGATATTCATCAAGATCCTGCGCATCCCCCGGGTTGTCTTTCTGCCGATCGTCATGGTGCTCACGACCATTGGTTCGTTCAGCGTGGGTGGAGGCATAAACGACCTCTACCTTATGCTAGGCGTGGGTTTTGTGGCGTACTTGATGAACTTACTCAAATTCCCCATCGCCCCGCTGGTGATCGGCGTCATCCTAGGCGGCCTGTTTGATGAGACGTTCCGCAGATCACTCCTGATTTCGGGGGGCGATGTGTTCGTGTTCTGGTCACGGCCCGTGGCTGCGGTATTGTTGGCTCTCAACGTGGCCTTGATCCTTAGCCAAGTGCCGCTGACCAAACGCTTGTTCGCACGCTTAAAGGGAAAGGCTTTCTGATGTACGCGGTTGTGGTGACCTTCAAACTGAAACCGGGGCAGGCGAAGGCATTTTTGGCCCTCATGCGAGACAATGCCGCTACATCGCTGTCGACGGAGGAGGGGTGCCACCGCTTCGACGTCTGTACCGATCCTGCCCGCCCGGAGGAGGTCTTTCTCTACGAGTTGTATGACGACCGAGCGGCATTTGACACGCACCTCGCCAGTGCCCACTTTCAAACATTCGACACGACAGCAGGTCCGATGATCTCGTCGAAATCCATCACAACTTATGCGCAGGTACACCCATGAGCGATTGGGAGGTCTATTGCATCAAGTACGCAGACCGAAACGCGCGCACACGCGCCGACAGCTTCATCTTTGATGACAACCACGACGCGCCTCATGCCATGGATTACTTCATGTGGCTGCTGCAGCGTGGGGCCGAGGTTATTCTGGTCGACACTGGGTATGATACGGCCGAGGCGCAGGCGCGGGGCCGCCCGATCCGCCTCGATCCTGTGGCCGCGCTGGCCCCGTTTGGGATTGCGCCCGAGGATGTGACACAGGTCATCGTCACCCATCTCCACTACGATCATGCGGGCGGGATGCACCTGTTCCCCAATGCCAGACTGCATTTGCAGACCGCTGAGATGGCTTATGCGACTGGTCCATGCATGTGCCATGAAACATTGCAAATGCCCTTTACGGCATCCCATGTGTGCACCGCAATCATGCGGCTCTATGCCGGAAAGGTCACTTTCCACGATGGAGATGCCGAGATCGCGGAGGGCGTGACGGTCCACTGCATCGGCGGCCACAGCCGCGGGCTGCAATGTGTCCGCGTGCGCACGAAAGCCGGGTGGTTGGTGCTGGCCTCTGATGCGGCGCATTTCTACGAAAACGTGTTCGCGCGAAAGCCCTTTCCCATTGTCGTGGACCTGCAAGACATGCTGGACGGTTTCGACACGCTGCACCGTTTGGCCTCTGCGCCGTCCCTGATCGTGCCGGGCCATGATCCGCTGGTGCGCGAATATTTCCCGCAAGACCTGGCCCCCCATATCACCCGCCTCGATGCAGGCCCTCTCAAGGCGTTTCCAATATGAAGATCGGTGTCATAGCGGATGATTTCACCGGCGCGTCCGACATCGCCCTGACGCTGGCCGAGGCGGGTATGCGCGTTGCGCAATTCATCGGTGTGCCCGGTGGAAGGGCGGACCCGGACCTTGGGGCAGGGGTCGTGGCCCTCAAATCCCGGACTGCTCCCGTGGCCGAGGCCGTGGAAGCCTCACTTGCGGCGTGCGACTGGCTGCTGGAACAAGGTGCTCAGCAGATCGTTTTCAAAGTCTGCTCCACGTTCGACAGCACGTCACAAGGCAATATCGGCCCCGTCCTCGACGCCCTTGCGGACCGGTTGCAGGCGGGCCCCGTCGTCGTCTGCCCGGCCTTTCCCGAAAACGGCCGCAGCGTCTACCAGGGGCACCTGTTTGTGAACGACCGCCTGCTCAATGAAAGCGGCATGCAGGACCATCCACTCACCCCCATGCGGGACGCCGATCTGCGCCGGGTTCTGGCGACGCAATCCACACGGTCCGTTGGCCATATCCCCGCTTCAGCCGTGGCGCAGGGGCCGGACGAGATCACGCGCCACCTCGGCCAACCCGCCCACATGATCACCGATGCCATCAGCAATGCTGACCTCATCCAGATCGGACGCGCCGCCAAGGACACGCAGCTTCTGTGCGGCGGCTCTGGCATCGCCATCGGCCTGCCGGCCAATTTCGGCGCTCAGCCGTCCACGCCGCCCTGGCGCGCCATCGACGGGCAGGGGGCCGTGTTCTCCGGCTCGTGCAGCCGCGCCACGCGAGAGCAGGTGGACATCTTTCAAACACACGCCCCGGCTTTCCAGATCGACGCCGCAACAGCGGTGAACGGCGACTACGACATCGCGGAAATGGCGCGCTGGGTTCTGGCCCAGGACACCGCCCCGCTCGTCTATTCCTCTGCCGATCCAGATGCCGTACGCGCGGCCCAGGACAGGTTCGGCACGACCTTGGCCGCAGACGCCATCGAAAGCATCTTCTCGCGCCTCGCAATCGCGTTGCGCGATCAGGGCTTGCGCAGGCTTATCGTGGCAGGGGGCGAGACCTCGGGCGCGGTCGTCACGGCGCTTGGCGTCCAAACGCTTACCATCGGCCCCCGCGCCGCCGCAGGCGTGCCCCTGGTGATGGCAGGCGATATGGCAATGGCGCTGAAGTCCGGTAATTTCGGCGGGCCGGATTTCTTTGCCAACACCCTTGCGCTGATGGAGGCTACGCCATGAGCGAGCACGCAAAACTGCGCGAGGATATCTGCACACTGGCCAAATCCATGTTCGATCGCGGGCTGACCGCCGGCTCATCGGGCAATATTTCGGCAAGGCTGTCCGATGGGTCCGTTCTGGTGACCCCCACCGGGCGGGCGCTGGGGTTTCTCGACCCCGCCCAGATCAGCCATCTCGACGCCAACCAAAAGCTCCTGTCCGGCGATCCGCCGACCAAGGAAACCCCGCTTCACGCCGCGTTCTATGAAACGCGCGCGGGAACGGGGGCGGTCGTGCACCTGCATTCAACCCACTCCGTCGCCTTGTCCATGCTTCCCGACACGGACCCCGACCACGTCCTGCCCCCCCTGACGCCCTACACGATCATGCGTGTGGGCAAGGTGAAACTGCTGCCGTTCTTCCTGCCCGGCGATCCCGCCATGGGGGACGCGGTGCGCGGATTGGCGGGCAAACGGTCTGCGGTCCTGCTGGCCAATCACGGCCCGGTGGTTGCGGGAAAAGACATCTGGGCCACAGCCTTCGCAATGGAAGAGCTGGAAGAGACAGCCAAGCTGGCCCTGATCACCCGGGGCCTGTCGCCGCGGATGCTATCGCCCGCCGATGTCGAGGCCGTCGTTCGGCAGTTTGATATCGATTGGTGATAGAGCGTTCGCCGATGCCAATTCAATGACACCATCGTGCTGCCGCCAGCAAACGATTTGGCTGAACGCGTCCATGCACAAACAGACATACCAGTAAGTGGGGAACCGGCTTTCCCGAACCCGGCCGTCAGGTTTTCGCTTTGAACGAGCAGTCAGCAATGGCTGGTCATGAGAATTAACGTTGCCAAAAACGAAGCTCGCGAAGCCGGAGCTATAGCCATTCCTTGTCGCATCAACTAGTTTTGCGTCGCTGTCGAAAGGTTTAAGGGGCTGCCAACAATAGGCCCCAACGTCGACATCAAACGAAGAGCGGTCTGATGGGGAACAAATGCTTGGTTGTGACACGCTAAGGCAGCCGGTACGGATCCTTATAACGGTAAAGAAGAACAAGGTCTTTCTATGAACCTCGAAGGCACGCTCCTTCTTATCATAGCTGCACTGCCTTTTGTCGGAGCGCTCTTGCCGGGTCTGATGATCAGGGCAGGGCGCAATGTGTGTGCAATTTCGACCGCTGTTCCCACAGTTGCGGCTCTGACCCTTCTCATAGTGCTGGCACCCGGCGTCCTGCAGGGCGAAATTGTTCAGGCCGAGTTGGAATGGCTTCCGCAGCTTGGGCTGTCGGCTTCGTTTTTTCTCGACGGTCTCGGGCTGTTATTCGCCGGAATGATCCTTGGCGTTGGATCTCTGATTATTCTGTACGCCCGCTTCTATCTGTCCGGCGAAGACCCGATGGGGCAGTTCTATACATACCTCCTGCTGTTTCAGGGGGCGATGTTGGGCATCGTATTGTCGGACAACATCCTCCTTTTGTTGATCTTCTGGGAGCTGACATCGCTGTCGTCCTTCCTTCTGATCGGATACTGGAAGCATCTGCCTGAAGGGCGCCAGGGTGCACGTATGGCATTGGCCGTTACAGGTGCTGGCGGGTTGGCGTTGATCGGTGGGATGCTCATCCTTGGAAATATCGTGGGCAGCTACAACCTGACCGATATCTTGCAGGCCGGGGACCAGATCCGCGCCTCGGACTGGTATCTGCCCGCGCTGATTCTGATCCTGCTTGGGGCGTTCACCAAGTCGGCGCAGTTCCCGTTCCATTTCTGGCTGCCGCATGCCATGGCCGCGCCAACGCCAGTATCGGCCTATCTGCATTCGGCAACCATGGTGAAGGCGGGTGTATTCCTTTTGGCGCGCATGTGGCCAGCGCTCGCCGGCACCGAAGCATGGTTCTACATCGTGGCCACGATCGGCCTAATCACGATGGTGCTCGGGGCGCTGATCGCTTTGTTCAAAGACGATCTCAAAGCGCTTCTCGCGTTCTCGACCGTGAGCCATCTTGGGCTGCTTACGATGCTTTTGGGTTTCGGCACGACCGCCGCTGCGGTGGCCGCAGTCTTCCACATCATCAACCACCTGACCTTCAAAGCCGCCCTCTTCATGACGGCTGGCATTGTGGATCACGAGACACATACGCGTGACATCAAGCGGTTGGGTGGGCTTAGGCACCTCATGCCGGTCACCTTTGTCATTGGCACCGTCGCGGCCTTGTCGATGGCCGGTATCCCACTCTTCAACGGATTCATCTCCAAGGAGATGATGTTGGAAGAAGCCTCGCACACCGATTGGTTGAACAGCGCATATGCCGTACCGGTGCTGGCCACACTCGGCGCACTTTTGTCGGTGGCGTATTCCCTGCGCTTCATTTTCCATGTCTTCATGGGGCCGGAGCGCGATGATTATCCGCAAAAGCCCCACGACCCGCCCTTTGGTATGTGGGCCTCGCCCGCACTTCTGGCGACGCTTGTCGTGATCATCGGCGTTGCGCCGTTTCTGGCGGAAGGCATCGTAACCGCCGCTGTAAATGCAGTGACCGGCGCCGACCTGCACCCCCGTCTTTATATCTGGCATGGGATAACCCCAGCGCTCTTCATGTCGATCATTGCTGTCGCCGGTGGTGCGGTTCTCTTGCTCATGCACCGACCGCTCAATGCGGCATGGATCGCTGCGCCGCGCCCGGAAGCCAAGGCAATCTTTGATCGTCTGGTCTCCGCTATCGTTGCACTGTGCCGCTGGATCACTGAATTCAGCCATAACGGCGCGATCAGTCGGTATCTGGCGATTTTCACGGTGACGTCGATCGCACTTGGCTGGTTTGCCTATTCGTCGAGCGGGCTCAGCGCCCCCACCCGAGAAATGCTGCCCATTGCGCCGGTTATTGCTGTGGGCTGGGTGATGCTGATTGTTGCCACCGTCTCGGTCGTGACAATGCACCACCACCGGTTCCGCGCGTTGATCCTGATTGGGATCATCGGTTTGTCGATTTCCGCGGGGTTCGCCTACCTCTCTGCGCCAGACCTCGCGCTGACGCAAATCTCGGTTGAAACGGTCACGATCATGCTTCTGCTGCTGGCCTTGCACTTCATGCCGAAGACGACCCCAAAAGAGAGCCCATTGGGTCTAAGGTTGCGCGATAGCGTCATTGCCCTTGGCGCAGGCGGTGGTGTGGCGGCGCTGGCATACGCATTCCTGATGCGCGACATCGACACTATTTCCGAGTACCACATCGCCAACAGCTATGAAGGCGGCGGCGGCACCAATGTGGTCAACGTAATCCTCGTCGATTTCCGGGGCTATGATACGTTCGGCGAGATCATCGTGTTGGGCATCGCGGGGCTTCTGATCTACGCGATGATGCATGCCCTCTTGGACGGTCCGGCGGGGCGGAGGTTGAGGAACACCGACTATTCCCAGGATCGGTCCCGCGACCGGCACCCGATGATGATGGTAGTCGTCACCCGCGTCCTGATGCCGATTGCCGTTGTCGTGGGCCTCTACATCTTCTTGCGGGGTCATAACGAACCAGGTGGCGGTTTTGTTGCAGGCCTTGTGATCGCGATTGCGCTGCTCATGCAGTACATGGCGTCCGGTTTCGCCTGGACCCAGCAACGCAAGAAGATCGAGTACCACACGATGATCGGCCTTGGCGTGGTGATTGCGGGTCTGACCGGAGTAGGCGCGTGGGTCGCCGGCGCGCCGTTCCTGACCAGCTCTTACACCTATGTGCACCTGCCGCCGATCGAGGAATTCGAGCTGGCCACGGCCATGCTGTTTGACCTTGGCGTTTTCCTGACAGTTTTGGGCGCGGTCATGTTGATGCTCTACAGCCTAAGTCGGATCGCCCGGTACGCAGGCGAAACCGTCAATATCGAGCCGATGGACTACGACCCCAGCGATCAGACCCCCGACGACGCTCAACCAGAGGGGGGTCGCTGAGATGGAGATGATTGTTGCAAGCAGTATTGGCGTTCTGACTGCGGGTGGGGTTTACCTGTTGCTGCGGTTGCGGACCTTTCCCGTGATCCTAGGCCTGGCCCTGTTGTCTTATGCGGTGAACGTGTTCCTCTTTGCCAGTGGACGGCTGGCTATCGACCAATCACCTATCCTGTCGCGCTATGGCGAAGCGAACTACACTGACCCGCTTCCGCAAGCTTTGGTGCTAACAGCAATCGTGATCTCCTTTGGGATGACAGCAGTGCTGGTGATGATCGGCCTCGGCGCGTATCTGGAGGCTGACAGCGACCAGATCGACATCGCCCCGGAAGAAGGCGATGACGCTAGTGATCCCGACCAGGAAGGGACTGCGTGATGCACTGGGTAATCCTTCCCGTTGTTCTTCCTGCTCTGCTGGCGCCGTTGATCGCCTTCGTGATGCGTCATGACATGGTTCTCGCGCGCACCGCATCGGTGGCTGGAACCATGCTGCTTTTGGGAATCGCGCTGACGCTGACGTTTATGGCGTCCGATGGCACCACCCATGTATATCGGTTGGGCGATTGGCCCGCACCGTTTGGGATTGTCCTCGTGCTGGATCGTTTATCGGCATTGATGGTTTTGCTGACCGCGACCCTTGCCCTGATTGTGCTGATCCATGCAATCACAACAGGGTGGGACGCGAAGGGACGGCATTTCCACGCCCTGTTTCAGTTCCAGCTTATGGGCATCTGCGGCGCGTTCCTGACGGGCGACATCTTCAACCTGTTCGTGTTCTTCGAGATCCTTCTCATCGCGTCCTACGGGTTGATGATCCATTCGGGTGGCAAGGCGCGGATGCGCGCGGGTCTGCAATATGTGGTGATGAACCTTGCGGGCTCGACCCTCTTCCTATTTGCGCTCGGAACGCTCTACGCCTCGACCGGAACCCTGAACATTGCCGATCTGGCAGTGCGCATCCCTGAGATTCCGGCGGAAGACGCCGCCCTCGTTCGGGTGGCCGCGATCCTTCTGATGATCGTCTTCGCGGTAAAGGCCGCGCTCTTCCCGGTTCAATTCTGGCTGCCTGCCACCTACGCCAATGCACCTGCACCGGTTGCAGCCCTCTTTGCAATCATGACGAAGGTGGGCGCCTATGCGATCCTGCGCGTGCACACCACCGCGTTCGGGCCGGGCATTTCCGGGACCGAGGATCTGGCGGCGACTTGGCTGTTCCCCGCGGCCATCGTCACGATTGCGGTCGGGGCATTCGGCGTGTTGGGCGCACGGCGCCTGATGCCACTCATTGCGTTTTCCGTTGTGGGCTCCATGGGAACCCTGCTGGTGGCCGTTTCGGCCTTTTCGACAGTCGCAACAAGCGCTGCGTTGTACTACATGGTCCATTCGACCTTCGCGGCGGCCTGTTTGTTCCTTATTGCCGATCTGATCATCACACGTCGCACGGCCGATACGCTCCGACCCGAGCCTCCCACGGTACAGAACGGCCTCTTTGCGGCCCTCTTTTTTGGCGCGGCCATCGCCATGGCGGGGATGCCACCGCTGAGCGGGTTTCTTGGCAAACTTCTTGTCCTCGATGCCCTTCGAGAGCCCGGTGTGATCGGGTGGGCTTGGACCGCGATCCTTGTTGGGTCCCTCCTCACGATTGTTGGGTTTGCTCGGGCCGGCAGTGTCCTGTTCTGGAAATCCACAGCCCAAACGGCGTCCGACCCGGACGATACGGCAGAAGTTGAAATGTCACCCCGGGCCACGACTGCTCAGGTTGCGCCAGTCGTTCTGACCTTGGTGGTGTTGGGTATGCTTGCGTTCTTTGCCGGCCCGGTTTCTGCCTATCTCGGGGATACATCGGAGCAGTTATTTGACCGTGCAGGGTATACGGATGCCGTCCTCACACCTGTTGCCGTCGAGGAAGCCGAACACAGCCAGACGCACTCACATGCCGATGGCTCCGTTGAGGAGGATCACTAAGCCATGCTGGTCCGTTTCATCCCGCACCCGTTGCTGAGCCTCACGCTTATCCTCGTCTGGATCGGTTTGGTGAACAAATTCACACTTGGAAATCTCATCCTGGGAACAGCCTTTGGCGTGATCATCCCGATGCTGACCGCCGCGTATTGGCCGGATCGGCCGAAGCTTCGCCGCCCCCTGAAAGCTGCAGAATACATGATGATCGTTCTTTGGGACATTATCGTGGCCAACGTTCAGGTGGCCATGATCATCCTGTTCAAGCGCGAGCGGACCATCACATCGCAGTGGATCCCCGTTCCGCTGGAATTGACCTCAGCCGAAGCGATTACGGTTCTTGCAGGGACGATCACCATGACACCCGGTACAGTGTCCGCCACCTTGGCGGCGGATGGCACTTCCATTCTGGTGCATTGCTTGCACACGGACGATCCCGACGCTGTTCGGGACGAAATCAAGACCCGCTATGAACGACGCCTTCTGGAGATCTTCCCATGATCGAATATGCACTGCTGTTCGCGGCTGGCTGTTACGGCATAGCGCTTTTGCTGGATCTTTGGCGCATCGCCGTCGGGCCGGGCCCCGCGGACCGGATCCTTGCGCTAGATACCATGGTGATCAACGTGATCGCGCTCTTGGTGCTTTACGGTATCTGGAGGGGGACAGCGATATATTTTGAGGCCGCAATGCTAATTGCCATGGTCGGTTTTGTCTCAACAGTCGCGTATTGCCGCTTCCTCTTGCGCGGCGACATCATTGAATAGGGGCTGAACCATGAACTTGTTTGCAGAAGTCTTGATCTCCATTGCCCTCGTCATAAGCGGCCTCTTTGGCTTCGTTGGATCGTATGGGTTGATCAAACTGAAGAATAGCCTCCAGCGGCTTCACGCACCAACCAAGGCAACGACACTGGGCGTCGGCGGAGTGCTGATTGCGTCGATGATTTTCTTCTATGCGACGACTGGCTACATCTCGGTCCATGAGCTGTTGATCTCGCTGTTTCTGTTTTTGACCGCGCCGATCACAGCAAATTTCATCGCAAAGACTTACATGGCCTACAATCTGCGCGAAGACGAATTGCCGGAAAATGAAAGCGGTCACGGATGGGCCATCTATGATGATCCCCCGAACACCAGTTCCGAACCTTTGGACTAGACGTACGCCCGATGGGTCGCAGCTTGCGTTCTTTCGATGGAAAAATAGCTCGCCGGTTCTTCGTTGCGCGCGCGACCTTTGGGCTTCGCTAGTGCCGCGACAACGGCCTGCGCAGTACCCTCCAAGGTTTGCACGCAGATCAGAATATGAGCAATTCGCTTGTCCTTTGCCAAAGGGTTTCGCAGTTGACCACATGGCAAACCAACAAAGCCCTTCGGGTTTGGCGATCACAAGAGCGGGTTGGTATCTGGCCCCATGGTCTCGCCACTCTCAATTGTCGTCGTCGAAGAAGATCGGGATCGCGCCATTTCTATCGTTGATGGGCTAAGATCCAGCGGCGAATACGACGTACATCTGATCGGCAACGTGTCTGGCCTGGCGCGCAAGATTGCAGGCTTTCAACCTGACGTCGTTCTCATCGACATTGATAACCCAACCCGCGACATGTTGGAGGAACTGACCCTCGCATCCGGGCCATTGGACCGCCCGGTTGCAATGTTCGTCTCGGGCGCAGCGGGTGCCTTGGCGCGGACCGCCGTAGAAGCAGGGGTTTCGGCCTATGTGGTCGACGGTTTGCAGCCAGATCGCCTTAAACCAGTTTTGGACGCGGCGATCACGCGCTTTCAGATGATGCGCCAGATGCGGACGGAGTTGGACGAAACCCGTCGCGCGTTAGAGGAGCGAAAAGTGATCGACCGCGCCAAGGGCTTGTTGATGAAGGCCAAAGGCATTGGCGAGGATCGGGCCTATGCAACCCTGAGAAAGGCCGCGATGGATCAAGGTCGCAGGGTCATTGACGTTGCCGAGGCATTGGTGACAGCGGCAGGCTTGTTGAAATGAAGCTTGTTTCGCTGCCCGTTGCTTATATGCCGCTCGTGGACGCAGCCCCCCTCATCGTAGCCCAAGAACTGGGTTTTGCGGAGGCTGAGGGACTGTCGCTTGACCTTGTTGCGGCCCCGTCGTGGTCATCAGTTCGCGATATGCTCGCTTTTGGTCGGGTCGACGCGGCGCATCTGCTGTCACCGATACCTGTGGCGATGGCCCTTGGCCTCGGTGGCGTAAGCGCAAAGGTGCATGCGGTCTCGGTCCTGTCAGTTAATGGCAATGTTATCGGAGTCAGCCGCGCGCTTGAAACGCGGCTGCGCGAGATGGGTCACCCTTTCGATTTTGACGACGCCGCAGCTGCCGGTGCCGCGTTAGCGGCTGTGGCAGGTGACGGACTAACCATCGGTGTACCGTTTCCCTTTTCGATGCATGTCGAATTGCTAGAGGTTTGGGCGTCAGCAACGCCACTGGCAGATGTCGAAATCGATATCCGGACCGTCCCACCGCCGCTTATGGCGCAAGCCCTGGCCGACGGCGAAATCGATGCCTTCGCCGTTGGAGAGCCTTGGGGATCAGTAGCAGTTGAAAAAGATGTTGGCGCGCTTCTTATACCAGGGACAGCGATCTGGGCCTTCGCGCCCGAGAAGGTTCTCGCGACGCGCGCCGAATGGGCCGACACCGAACCACATCTTCTGGGGCGTCTCATGCGTTCGGTTTATCGGGCCGGGCGTTGGCTGGCACGAGAGGATAGCAGAACAACTGCGGCCGAATTGCTATCGCGCAGACAATGGCTGGATGTGCCGTCTGAGCTGATCGATCGGGCGCTCTCTGGGCATTTGACGATTTCACCAAGCGGTGACGTGCGCGAGATCGAGAACTTTCTCGAGTTCCACAATGGTGCGGCCAGTTTCCCGTGGCGAAGCCAAGCGAAATGGATTGCGCGTCAGATTTGCAGCCGCACAAACATGGATTTCGCGGCCACAACCGAGCGGGCCGGCGCTGTTTTTCGCAGTGATCTGTTTCGCGCAGCCATGGGAGAGACCGAAGCAGACCTTCCGGGCGCATCGGAAAAAGTGGAAGGCTCCATCACCCACCAAACTGCGGTGGCGTCGGCGGCGGGGCGGGTGGTTTTGGAGAGGAATGTGTTTCTGGATGGTCGGATATTTGATCCATCTGAGAAATAGTGCTGCTTTTTTGAGCGATGCCTCCAGCCAGATGCTGCTGTGCAGCAAAAATTGCAGGCGGCGCGCCGCAGAGCCTTGAACGACTCGGGGCCTGCTGGCACCAAATACTCATCTGGGGGCAATGGCGTCCCTGATCCGAATTCTCCCACTGACAGGGATATCCGAGCAAAGCCGCTCGACTGTGTTGCCTTCCCGGCGACGTGGTCAGCGGCTTTTTGTCATTTTGTCCGACCGCTCTCCTCCCAAACCGAGGTCGGATGCCAGCCAGGAGACACACACATATGAAACGTCTTATCGCTGCCCTTGCTGCAACAACCGCCCTTGCCGGGCCCCTTGCCGCGCAGGAACTTGAAATCGACGAGCTGACCTTCGGCTTCATCAAGCTGACCGACATGGCGCCGCTCGCCGTTGCTTACGAGCTTGGCTACTTTGAGGACGAAGGCCTTTTCGTCACACTGGAGGCGCAGGCCAACTGGCGCGTGCTGCTGGACGGCGTCATCGATGGCACGCTCGACGGTGCACACATGCTGGCCGGTCAGCCGATCGCGGCCACGATCGGCTACGGCACGCAGGCCAATATCATCACGCCTTTCTCGATGGACCTGAACGGCAACGGCATCACCGTATCGAACGAGGTGTGGGAGCTGATGCGCCCGCATATCCCGTCGATGGATGATGGCCGCCCGGTCCACCCGATCAGCGCCGAAGCGCTTGTTCCGGTGGTTGAGCAATACCGCGACGAGGGCACGCGCTTTGACATGGGCATGGTCTTCCCGGTGTCCACGCACAACTACGAAATCCGCTTCTGGCTAGCGGCCGGTGGCCTGAACCCGGGCTTCTACAGCCCTGACGACATTACAGGAACCATCGACGCAGACGTTTTCCTGAGCGTTACACCACCGCCGCAAATGCCCGCCACATTGGAGGCTGGTACGATCTTCGGCTACGCGGTCGGTGAGCCGTGGAACCAGCAGGCCGTGCAGCGCGGCATCGGGGTGCCGGTGATCACCGATTACCAACTCTGGCCCAACAACCCCGAGAAGGTCTTTGGCATCACCGAAGAGTTCGCGGAAGAGAACCCCAACACCACCCGCGCCATCGTGCGCGCCCTGATCCGGGCCGGTATGTGGCTGGATGAAAACGACAATGCCAACCGCGAAGAGGCGGTGGAGATGCTGTCTTGGCCGGAATATGTGGGCGCGGATGCGGAAGTGATCGCGGCCTCGATGACCGGCACGTTCGAGTTCGAGCCCGGCGATTTGCGCGAGATCCCCGACTTCAACGTCTTCTTCCGCTACTACGCGACCTATCCTTACTACTCGGATGCTGTCTGGTACCTGACCCAAATGCGCCGCTGGGGCCAGATCCCCGAAGCGATGCCGGATGAATGGTATCACGAGGTCGCGGCGCAAGTGTATCGCCCGGACATCTATCTGGAGGCCGCGCGGTCGCTGGTCGACGACGGTCTGGCGCTTGAGGCCGACTTCCCGTGGGACACCGATGGGTTCCGCGAGCCCGTCTCCGAGATGATCGACGGCATCACCTATGATGGCCGCTACCCCAACGCCTATATCGACGCCTTCCCCATCGGCCTGACCGGCGATGAAGTTGTGGTCGATGGCGCCGTGACCGGCGGCTGACCACAAACAATGCTGCGGGTGCAAACACACTGCGCCCGTGGCACAGCCTAAAATTCAGGCGGCAAAACCGGCGTAATGAACCTGTAGTTTTTCTGTAGTGCATCTGTAACTACACGCCCCCCACGCCGCCTTTTCCAGCCGCCCATGCTGCATTGCAGAAAAGGACGCGAGAGATGACGACGGTAGACCCGAATTTCGACGCAGACCGTGAAGCGCGCCGCGAGCGCACCTTCACCCGGATCAACAAGGCCGATACGTGGTTCAAGGTTCTGGGTCTGGCGTGGATCACCCCGATGTTGCGGATCGCGGCCGGGGACAATCCGAAGGCGCAGGGCGGGCAGATCTGGCGCCTGTTGGGTGTGCCGCTTCTGGCCATCGTGGGCTTCCTGACGCTGTGGGCGATGCTGGCACCGCAGGTTCAGACTTCGCTTGGCGCCATTCCCGGCCCCGCGCAGGTGTGGGAGCAGGTGGGCAACCTCAATGCGGACGCACAGCGTACCCGTGAACGGGCCGCCGACTTCTATGAGCGACAAGAGCAACGCAATGCCGACCGGATTGCAGCAGGTGAAGAGCCGCGCCCGATCCGCGAATTCACCGGCGCGCCGACCTACTACCAGCAGATCTGGACCTCGATCAAAACGGTGTTCTTCGGCTTTCTGATCGCCACGATCGTGGCCGTGCCGCTTGGCATCGCTGCGGGTCTTTCGGCCACGGCCAATGCGGCGTTGAACCCGATTATCCAGGTCTTCAAACCGGTCAGCCCGCTGGCCTGGTTACCGATTGTGACGATTGTGGTCTCGGCCGTTTACACAACCGAGGACGGCTGGTTCGAGCGGTCGTTCCTGGTGTCGGCGATCACCGTGACGCTCTGCTCGCTTTGGCCTACGCTGATCAACACAGCTTTGGGTGTGGCGAGCATCGACAAGGACCTCGTGAACGTATCGAAGGTCTTGAAGATGGGGACGTGGACGAAGATCCAGAAGCTGGTCCTGCCCTCGGCCCTGCCGTTGATCTTCACCGGCCTGCGCCTGTCCCTTGGCGTTGGTTGGATGGTTCTGATCGCGGCGGAGATGCTGGCGCAGAACCCGGGCCTTGGCAAATTCGTATGGGATGAATTCCAGAACGGGTCGAGCCAGAGCCTTGCCAAGATCATGGTCGCGGTTCTGACCATTGGGATCATCGGCTTCCTGCTGGATCGCCTGATGTACACGATCCAGTCGCTTTTCACCTTCACCAACAACCGCTGAGGTCAGGCTGATGGCATTCCTTGAATTGAATAATGTGTCCAAGAGCTATGGCGAGACGCCGGTTCTGAAGGACATCAACCTGAGCGTGGAAGAGGGGGAGTTTCTGGTGCTGCTGGGGTTTTCGGGCACCGGCAAGACCACCCTGATCAACCTGATGGCCGGGCTTGAGATGCCGACGAAAGGGGAGGTCACGTTCAAGGGTGAGCCGGTGGTCGAGCCGGGGCCGGAGCGCGGCGTAATCTTCCAGAATTATTCGCTGATGCCGTGGCTAACGGTGAACGGGAATGTGGGCCTTGCGGTCGACACGATGTTTGCGGGTCTGTCGAAGGCGGAACGGGCTGCGAAGGTCGAGAAATACGTTGAGATGGTGAGGCTGGGCCACGCCGCCGGGCGGCGGCCTGCGGAACTGTCGGGCGGTATGCGGCAGCGCGTGAACGTGGCGCGGGCGCTGGCCATGGACCCCGAGATGCTTCTTCTCGATGAGCCGCTATCAGCGCTCGACGCCCTGACCCGGGGCAATCTTGCCGAAGAGATTGAGCGGATCTGGGAGGCGGACAAGAAGACCTGCGTCCTGATTACCAATGACGTGGATGAGGCGATCTTGTTGGCCGACCGGATCATTCCGCTGAACCCAGACGGCACGTTGGCGGACCCGATTGAAGTGGGCATTGCACGGCCGCGGGATCGCTCGGCCATGAACAACGATGAGGTGTTCAAGCGTCTGCGGGCCGAGGTCACGACCTACCTGATGGATGTGGGGATCGAGGCGAAGGTCGAGGGATCTCGCGTGTTGCCCGATGTGACGCCGATCCATGGCGTGCCGGTGGCGGTGAAGAACGCGGCGCAGTCTGCGTTGGAGGAGCGGTATCTGGAGTTTTCCAAGGTCCACAAGGTTTACCCGACGCCGAAGGGGCCGCTGACCGTGGTGGAGGATTTCGATCTGAAGCTGCGGAAAGGCGAGTTCATCTCTTTGATCGGGCATTCGGGGTGCGGGAAGTCCACGGCTTTGACGATGGTGGCGGGGCTGAACGAGATCAGTAAGGGCGCGATCAAGCTGGATGGTGTTGCGGTAGAGGGGGCGGACCCCGAACGCGCCGTGGTGTTCCAGTCGCCGTCTTTGTTCCCTTGGCTGACGGCGCGTGAGAACTGCGCAATCGGGGTCGATAAGGTTTACCCCAAGGCCAGCCGGGCCGAGCGGCAGGATGTGGTGGAATACTACTTGGAGCGGGTCGGGCTGGCCGATGCGATGGACAAGCAGGCCGCTGATCTGTCGAACGGGATGAAGCAGAGGGTTGGGATTGCGCGTGCGTTTGCGTTGAGCCCGAAGCTGCTGTTGCTGGACGAGCCGTTCGGGATGTTGGACAGCCTCACGCGGTGGGAGCTGCAAGAGGTTCTCATGGAAGTGTGGAGCCGGACCAAGGTGACCGCCATCTGCGTGACGCATGATGTGGATGAGGCGATCCTGCTGGCCGACAGGGTGGTGATGATGACCAACGGGCCGCAGGCGACGATTGGGAAGATCACCGAGGTCGACCTGCCGCGTCCGAGGACGCGCAAGGCGCTTCTGGAGCACCCGGATTACTACGCCTACCGGCAGGATGTGCTCGATTTCCTTGAGGAGTACGAGCATGGCGCGAAACCAAAGAAACCTGCGCCAACTGCGATTGCGGCGGAGTAGCTGACATGGGCAAAGAGAGACTCGTAGTGATTGGGGCGGGCATGGCCTCAGGCCGTGTGCTGGAGCATCTGACAGAGGCCGCCCCGGACGCCTTCGACATCACGCTGTTCAACGCGGAGCCTCGGGGCAACTACAATCGCATCATGCTGTCGCCGGTGCTTGCGGGCGACCAGACCTACGCCGATATCGTGACCCATGATGAGGGTTGGTACGCAGAGCGGAGCATCGCCACGCGGTTCGGAGAGAAGGTGCTGGAGATCGACCGTGAGGCGAAGGTCGTTGTGGGCGAGAACGGCCATGTTCCCTACGACAAGCTGATCTTTGGGACTGGATCGAACCCGTTCATGATCCCGCTGCCTGGCCATGATCTGGAGGGGGTGATCGCCTACCGCGATCTGGAAGATACGGAATGCATGATGGACCTCAAGGCCGGTCAGAAATGCGTCGTGATCGGTGGGGGGCTTTTGGGCCTTGAGGCTGCTGCGGGCATGGCCGCGCGAGGCGTTGATGTCACCGTCGTACATATCATGGGCCACCTGATGGAGCGGCAGTTGGATGAAGCGGCGGGTTACCTGCTGCGCAAGTCGCTGGAAGATAAGGGCATCACGATCAAGCTTCAGGCGAACTCCAAGGAGATCGTGGGCGAAGACGGCAAAGTCTGCGCGTTGATGCTGGACGATGGCACGGAATTGCCCTGCGAGCTGCTGGTCATGGCGGTCGGCATCCGGCCCAACGTTGCACTGGCGCAAGCCGCGGGTCTCGCCGTGGGCAATGGCATCCATGTGGATGATCAGATGTGCACCAGCGACGCGGATGTGTTTGCCGTGGGCGAGTGCGTGGAGCATCAGGGCGCGATCTTCGGCCTTGTCGCGCCGCTTTATGATCAGGCGAAGGTTCTGGCGCAGTCGCTTCTCGGTGAAGAGGCTGCGTTTGTGCAGAAGTCACTCAGCACCAAGCTGAAGGTGACGGGCTGCGACCTGTTCAGCGCCGGTGACTTCGCGGATGGCGAGGGGCGCGAAGACATCGTTTTTCGCGACCCATCGCGCGGCGTCTACAAGCGACTTGTTATAGAAGAAAATAGGCTCGTCGGCGCGGTCATGTATGGCGACACGGCCGATGGCAGTTGGTACTTTGGCCTAATCCGCGATGGCACCGATATCGAAGAGATGCGGGAGACGCTGATCTTTGGCCCTGCCTATCAGGGGGGCGATACTGCGGACCCTCTCTCAGCCGTTGCAGCCTTGCCGCTTGATGCGGAGATCTGTGGCTGCAACGGCGTTTGCAAAGGGACCGTCGTTGAGGCGATTGAGGGCGGTGCAGGTGATCTGGGCGCGGTGCGCGCGACGACCAAGGCCAGCGCCTCCTGCGGGACCTGTACGGGGCTGGTGGAGCAGTTGTTGCAAGTCACGCTGGGCGATGACTTCGAAATGCCAACGGCGCAGCCGGTTTGCGGCTGCACCGATCACACGCACGAGGATGTGCGGCGGCTGATAAAGACGATGCCGCTGAAGTCGCAGGAGGCGGTCTGGCAAGAGCTTGGCTGGAGCACGCGCAACGGCTGCCATGTCTGCCGTCCGGCGATCAACTTCTACCTGCTGGCCGATTGGCCGCTGGATTATCAGGACGATCCGCAATCGCGGTTCATCAACGAGCGTAAGCACGCGAATATCCAGAAGGATGGGACGTTCAGCGTGGTGCCGCGCATGTGGGGTGGGATCACGAACCCGACCGAATTGCGCGCCATTGCCGATGCGGCTGACAAATACAAAGTGCCGACCGTGAAAGTGACGGGCGGGCAGCGCATCGACCTGCTGGGTGTGAAGGGCGAGGACCTGCCCGCCATCTGGGCTGATCTGAACAAGGCCGGGCTGGTCTCGGGCCATGCCTATTCCAAGGGGCTGCGCACGGTGAAGACCTGTGTGGGCACGGATCATTGCCGGTTCGGGACGCAGGATTCGACGGGTCTGGGCATCAAGTTGGAGCAAGCGCTCTGGGGGTCCTGGACGCCGCACAAGGTGAAGCTTGGCGTCTCGGGCTGCCCGCGCAATTGCGCGGAGGCGACGTGTAAGGATGTGGGCATCATCTGTGTCGATAGTGGTTATCAGGTGGGTGTTGCGGGTGCTGCCGGTATGGACGTGAAAGAAACCGAACGGCTGATCGACGTGGCCACCGAGGCCGAGGCCATCGACGTGACCGTGGCGTTTGTTCAGCTCTACCGGGAGAACGCCAAGTACCTCGACCGGCCCTACAAATGGGTTGCGAAGGTGGGCCTCGACTGGGTGAAAGAGCGGATCAACGACCTGGACGAACGCGCGCGTTTGATCGAGGCGTTCGAGCTTTCGCAGTCGATCTATCGCAAGGATCCCTGGGCGGAACATGCCGCTGAGAAGGCAGAGCGCTATCAGCCGCTCGCTGACCTTACGCTGGAGGCGGCAGAATGAGCTGGATCGACATTGGATCAATCGATGATGTGCCACTCAGGGGCGCGCGCAAGTTGAAGACGCGGTTGGGCTGTGTCGCTGTGTTCCGTACGGACACGGAAGAAGTCTTCGCGGCCTCCAATACCTGCCCCCACAAGGGCGGGCCACTGGCCGAGGGGATCGTGCATGGGCAATCGGTAACCTGCCCGTTGCACAACTGGGTTTTTGATCTGAACACAGGGCAGGCGCAAGGTGAGGACGGGCAGATTGCCACTTATCCCGTGCGGGTCGACGCCGGGCGCATCCTGATTGACGGGACGGCCTTGGCCGCACGGAGTGCCGCGTGATGGATGGCAGTCCAGCCTCGCCTGAAGTTCGCTCGACCTGTCCCTATTGTGGGGTGGGCTGTGGCGTGTTGCTGCGGCGCGAGGGCGACGGGTTGGCGGTGCGCGGCGATCCAGCCCATCCGGCGAATTATGGGCGGCTCTGTTCTAAGGGCACGGCGTTGGGCGAGACAGTCGGCTTGGGTCACCGCTTGCGGGCACCGATAGTTGGCGGGGTCGAGACCGGTTGGGATGAGGCGCTGCAATTGGTGGCGGATCGGTTTAGCGACGTGGCGCGCGACCACGGCCCGGATGCGACGGCGTTTTACGTGTCGGGCCAGTTGCTGACTGAGGATTACTACGTCGCCAACAAGCTGATGAAAGGATTCATCAGGTCGGCTAATATCGACACGAATTCAAGGCTTTGCATGGCCTCGACGGTAGCGGGGCACAAGCGGGCCTTTGGCACGGATACCGTGCCGGGGACTTACGAGGATCTGGATCAAGCGGACCTGGTGGTTTTGGTCGGATCGAACCTCGCCTGGTGCCACCCCGTGCTGTTTCAGCGGGTCAGGGCGTCGGGCGCGAAGGTGGTGGTGATCGATCCACGGCGGACGGCATCTTGCGACGGGGCGACTCTGCATCTGGCGATTGAGCCGGGAGCGGATGTGGCGCTGTTCAATGGGTTGTTGCGTGCGATTGCCGAGCGGGGCGCGGTGGATGCAGATTTCGGCGCGCACACCGATGGATTGGACGCCGCACTTGCCGCTGCGCGCGCTGACACAGCGACGACAGGCCTGAGCCCTGAGGACGAGCGGGCTTTTTACGATCTGTGGATTGGGACCGAGAAGGTTGTCACGATCTTCAGTCAGGGTGTGAACCAGTCGACCAGCGGGTCGGATAAGGTCAACGCAATCCTGAATTGTCATCTGGCGACGGGGCGGATCGGGAAGCCGGGCATGGGACCGTTCTCCGTCACCGGGCAGCCCAATGCGATGGGCGGGCGAGAGGTGGGCGGGTTGGCCAATATGCTGGCCTGCCATCTGGATCTGGAAAACGCCGAACACCGCGCGGCGGTGCAGGGATTTTGGAACGCCGGTGATCTGCCGCAGGCCGCGGGCCTGAAGGCGGTGGATATGTTCCGGGCTGTGGGGGAGGGGCGCATCAAGGCGCTGTGGATCATCCACACCAATCCGGCCGTCTCGATGCCCGACGCGGATGCCGTGCGCGACGCGATTTCAGGCTGCGAGTTTGTCGTGGTCAGCGATGTCACGGGGGCCACGGACACGGCGCGGCTGGCCGATGTTCTGCTGCCTGCCACCGCTTGGGCGGAGAAGGAGGGCACAGTCACCAACTCTGACCGCACCATCAGCCGACAGCGCGCGGTTTTGCCGGCACCGGGACATGCGCGGCCGGATTGGGATATCCTGGCCGAAGTTGGTCGCCGAATGGGTTTTGAGACGGCTTTCGATTACGAAACGCCTGCTGAGATTTTTCGAGAGCATGCTGCACTGTCAGGCATTGCCGGAGCGCATTTTGGGCGGGATTTCGATATCTCAGGTCTCGCGGATCTGAGTGACGCCGAATACGACACACTCGCGCCTACGCGCTGGCCAACCACGAAGAGCCGCACCGGCGGTCGCTTCTTTGCGGATGGACGGTTCTTTCACCCTGACGGAAAGGCGCGGTTCGTGCCTGTTACCACGCGCTCACCCGCCGCCACGCCGACCCCGGCGTACCCTTACCGCCTCAACTCCGGTCGGGTCCGCGACCAATGGCATACGATGACGCGCACCGGCCTGAGCGCGCGCCTGTCCGGGCACCTGGCGGAGCCGTATTTGGATATTCATCCGCAGGATGCTGTCGCGTTAGACATCAACCCCGCCGATCTGGTTGAGGTCACAAGCCCGCATGGTATGGCGATCCTGCGCGCGCGACTGACCACAGATGTGCAACCTGGCCAGATGTTTGCACCTATGCACTGGACCGGTGAAACCGCCCCGACGGGTCGGATCGATGCGCTGGTGGCACCGGCAACGGACCCGGTTTCAGGCCAGCCGGAAAGCAAGGCTGCGGTTGTCTCGGTCAAGCGGATGCAAGCGGCCTGGTACGGCTTTGCGGTTTCAACCATGCCGATGCGGCCGGAAAGTGACTATTGGGCCGTCGCCGCCACTCCCGCCGGCTATCGCATGGAACTGGCAGGCTACACGCGCCCCGAGGAATGGGACGCCGCCGCAAGGGCGCTGTTTGGCATAGAGGATGCCGCCGCGATCTCAGTGAAAGATCCGGCCCGGGGCACAGCCCGCATTGCCTTTGAGCAGGACGGGCGCATCACGGCAGCCCTATTTGTGGCGCCTGAGCCGATTGCGATCATGCGCGACTATATCGCGGGTCTTCCCGGGACATCCGCCCCGGCCAATCTGACAGGCCGCCCCCCAGCGGATGTGGTCGATGCCGGCGCGATCCTTTGTGCGTGTTTCGGTGTCGGGATCAACACCATCGTCACGGCGATTGAGACGGACGGCCTGTTGAGCGTTGAGGCCATTGGCGAGGCCCTTCAGGCGGGCACAAATTGCGGCTCTTGCAGGCCGGAACTGGCCAGCCTGATCGCCCGCAGTCAGCACCGGGAGGCCGCGGAATGAGCCTTGCACCTTTTGTCGCTGCGCTTGGACGCGGGCCGGGTCGGTCACGGTCGCTGACGCAAGCAGAAGCCACCGAGGCAATGGACATCATGCTGTCAGGTGGGGCCGCGCCCGAGGCGGTCGGTGCCCTGCTGATGCTGTTACGCATGAAGGGCGAGACGGCGGAAGAGATTGCGGGATTTGCCGGGGCGGCGCAGGCTGCTTGCCCGGCCCTGCCACGCGCCGATCTGGATTGGCCGTCCTATGCGGCGGGCCGCACGCGCGGCTTGCCGTGGTTTCTTCTGTCTGCCCGTTTGGTGGCGCTGAATGGGCATCGCGTGATGCTGCATGGCTGGAACGGGACGGATAGCGCGGTGCGCGTTCACCTTAAGACGGCGGGCATTCCCGTCGCCCGGACATTCGGTGAGGTGGAGCGCGCGTTGGGCAACGCCAATATCGTCTATTTGCCGTTGGAAGACTTGAATCCGAACCTGTTTCGCTTGCTTGCCTTGCGTCCGGTTCTTGGCCTGCGCTCATGCATCAACACAGTGGCGCGGATGGCGAACCCGGGCCGGGCCTCGGCCAGCGTGCAGGGTGTGTTCCACCCCTCCTACCGCCTGTTGCAGGCCGACGCAGCCCAACGCCTTGGTTGGCAGGCGTTGAGTGTCATCAAGGGCGGGGGCGGGGAGTTCGAACGCCATCCCGGTAAGGCGATATCGGCCTTTGGTTTGCGGGCAGGCAAGTCGTGGGAGGCGCTGCATGAAAGCCTGTCAACCGACACTCGGCGCTTGGCGGAAGTGGGCGCCGGTTCTGATCTGGAGTCGATCTGGTCGGGCGCAGCTCACGATGGTTTTGCCGAATCCATCGTGATCGGCACTGCTGCCTTGGCGCTCGACACGCTTGGATCGGTGGACCCGCTTAAAGCGGCCCGCGACCTGTGGTGCGCTCGTCCGACCCTGTTAACGGAGGTTGCCGCATGAAAAGCTTTCCGATGTTCTTTCGCACAAGCGGACGGCGCATTGTCATCGCCGGAGGTGGCGAGCAGGCTGCGCAAAAGGCGCGGCTGATCCTGAAAACCGACGCACAGATTGTGTTGGCCGCGCCCGAGCTTGATGAGGAATTGGCCGCATTGGTGGCAGATGGTCGGGCTGAGCATCATGCGCAGGCCCTGACGCCGGAAGCATTCTCCGGGGCCGCCATGGCCTTTATTGCTACCGGTTGCCCCGGATGGGACGCGGCCCTGCACGGGTTGGCCAAGGCCGCGCATTGCCCGGTGAATGTGGTCGATCGACCCGACCTTTGTGACATCACCACGCCGTCTATCGTGGACCGTGATCCGGTTGTGGTCGCCATCGGGACAGAGGGCACAGCCCCCGTTTTGGGGCGCGATCTGAAGACCCGGATCGAACAGATGCTGCCCGCGAATATCGGCGGGCTGGCCGCACTGGCGGGTCGTTTGCGCCCTGCGGTGGCGAACCATGTGCCCCGTGCGAAACGGCGCGCTTTCTGGGCCTGGGTTTTCAAATCAGGCCCGCGCGATGCCTGGGTCAGAGGCGCGGAACGCGAGGCAGCGCAACAGATCAAACAGGCCATCGCCACATCCGCTGCGCCAGGGGCGGATGAAGCTGGTTCTATCACATTGGTTGGTGCAGGGCCGGGCGCGCGCGATCTGCTTACCTTGCGCGCGGTTGAGCGGCTGCAGGAAGCCGATGTGGTTTTCTACGATCGGCTTGTGGATGCGGAGGTGTTGGAGCTTGCCCGCCGCGACGCGGAGCGGGTCTTTGTGGGTAAACATGTTGGCGCCCATGCCTGGCCGCAAGATCGCATCAGTCAGGCGATCGTGGCTGAGGCGTCAAAGGGTCGTCGGGTGGTGCGGTTGAAGTCGGGCGATCCGGGCATTTTCGGCCGTGCCGGTGAAGAGGTTGAAGCGGCGCGGGCTGCCGGTGTCGCGGTTGAGATCGTGCCGGGTGTGACCGCGGCCTCGGCTGCGGCGGCGTCGTTGGGGCAAAGCCTGACCCTGCGCGGTCAAACGGATACGCTGGTTTTGGCGACTGGCACTGGTTGCGCAGACGCGCCTTTGCCCGATTGCGTGCGCCACGCCGGGCCAGGAACGACCGTTGCGGTCTATATGGGCGCACGGCAAGTTGATCGGATTTGTGCAGCGCTTGCGGAGCGGGGGTTCCCCGAAGACGCGCAGATCGACGTTTGCGTGGATGTCTCGAAAGGAAGCCAGCGCCTGTTGTCAGCCGCATTGAAGGATGTTCCCGAATTGCTGAGATCTGAGGCGATAGACGGCTGCGCCATTTTGCTGGTCAGGTGGCCGAAAAGGCTTGCCCAGATCAGTGCAAGGCCTGTCTTCCAATCGAGCTCCAACCTAATTGCAGGTTTGATTAATGAATCGCGAACCGTCGAAGAGCGGATCTCTGTGAATGTCCGAGCCTAAAGAGACTGCGGCTGACCGCTATTCGTCCAAGCGCTCCACGCGCTCAAGAAACTCGATCAGTTTGCGCGTGAGCTTCTTTTGGGGGCCTATGTCGGGCCAAACTGCGTAGATGCCAAGATCAGGTGGGGACCATCGCGGAAGCACTTCCACCAAACGGCCTTCTGCGATCTCGATGTCCACTTCACTGTCGGGGAGGTGCTGAACGCCCAGTCCCTCCAGCACTCCAGCCTTCGCGGCCGACAATGAATGAACCTCCAGGCGCACATTTTCCGGCTGGAAACTCACCTGCTCCTCTTTGCAGACAAGTGTGATTGTGTCGGGCAGCATCGCCATTGCGATGAAATCACAGCTCTGTAGATCGGTCAGCGTTTTGATCGGTGGTCGCTTCGCCAGATAGTCAGGGCTTGCGACGATCTTGCGCCCGAACGTGCCAATGCGTTTGCTCTTCAGCGCACTGTCGCGCAGCACTCCCAGCCGGATTGCCAAGTCGAAGCCTTCTTTCACCAAATCCACCTGCTGGTCGCTGCTATGGAGCGACACGGCGACCATGGGATGCTCGTGAGCAAAGCGCAGAATGGCCCGGTTGAACGGGTTTCGATCTCCGAAGGCGGGCAGAGTGACCCGAAGCGAGCCGACCAGTTGATCGTTTGCCTCGGCCAAAACATCCAGTGCGTCCTTGGCAGCAGCGACCATAGCGCGGGCGGCGGGCAGGATCGCTTTGCCTTCCGGTGTCAGTGACAAGGCCCGGGTCGAGCGAAAAAACAGCGATGCCCCGACCTTGGCCTCCAGCTTCGACACATGATGGCTGACGACTGAGGTCGAAAGCTTGAGGCGCCGCCCTGCTGCGCTGAAGCTTCCAGCGTCATGGACCGCGGCCAAAACGGCGAGGGAACGATATTCATCCATCTTTCTATTCTATCGAAAAGTGATCCCTACACAATTGGGATAATCAAACGGCAGGACGTTCCTTAAATCTGTGATCCATAGCAAGGACCGACAGATGACACAGAGCAATCTACACTTCAGCACGACACATGCGTCCCGTTACCTTCAGCAACTGGCTAAGCACTTCGGACATAAGGTTCCGGTGACATTCACGCCTAGCGAGGGGGAAGTAAGCCTCCCCTTTGGCACTTGCGAAATGGCGGCAACAGACGCGGCATTGTCGATCACCGTTTCGGGAGAGACCCGCGATATCCCGCGTCTTGAGCACTTCGTAGGCGACCACCTCGCCCGCTTTGCATTCCGCGAAAACCCAACCCTGACCTGGCAGCGTACTGCCTGACTCCAACTGGAAGGATCATCCAATGATGAAACCAATTACGACATTCGCAGCCCTGGCGCTCAGCACGACGGCTGCTATGGCAGACACCGCCGAGAATAGGCAGCTCGTCATCGACGCGATGACCGAGGTCCTCATTCGTGGCAACGTTGACGCGATCCCGGACTACTTCGCTGACCCTTACATCCAGCACAATCCCATGGCGGCGTCGGGCATCGATGCGCTGGCCGGTTTGGTCGGTCACATGCAGGGAGACCCGGAGGGCACATTTGAGCCCGCTCGGATCATCGCCGAAGATGATTTGGTCGTGACCCACTACGTCTACGAAAACTTCGGGCCCGTTCCGCTCGTCGCATTTGACGTCTTCCGCATTGAAGAGGGCCGGATCGTTGAGCATTGGGACAATATGATCCCGCTGGCCGATGAACCGAACGCCTCAGGTCGCACGCAGATCGATGGCGAGACCGAGGTCACGGACCTTGACCAAACCGCCGCCAATCGCGCCGTGGTGGAAGACTTCATCACACGGGCGCTGATCAACGGCGAAGAGGTTGATTACACTCAGTACATCAACCCCGAGATGTATCTGCAGCACAATCCGCAGGTGGCAGACGGGCTCGAAGGGTTCGGGGCGTTCATGCAATATCTGGGCGAGAACGAGATCGCGTTCGGCTATTCGGATCTGCACATGGTGGTGGCCGAAGGCAACTTCGTATTCACCGCGTCCGAGGGGATCTTCGGCGAAACGCCAACGGCGTATTTCGATCTGTTCCGCCTCGAAGACGGTCGCATCGTGGAGCATTGGGACGTGATTGCCGACATGCCATCGGGTGATCTTCCCGAAGGCTATCCGGGCAAGTTCTGAGACATCGTTTGGCCGGGGCGAACGCCACGTCCCGGCCTCTCTTCATTGCACGGACACTGACCCTGAGCCGCGCGTGCATTGTGCGCGCCCGCCCGAGAGGAACGGAGATATGAAATGACAGACAGCATCCGCGTCGCAAACGCGAAGGGCCTTTATCTGGAAGGCATTCGCGACGGCAACATGAAAGAAGCGCTCGATAAATACACGGGCGACCGGTACACGCAGCACTCCACCGGTGTGCGCGATGGCAAAGAGGGCTTCATCGAATTCTTCACGCCGTTTCTGGAGCGCAACCCAATCCGCGATATTCAGGTGTTTCGCACAATCGAAGACGGCCCGTACGTTTTTGTGCATGTCTATCAAAGCCTCAACAACGGTGAAGCGCAGTGGGTGACAGCCGATCTCTTTGACACCGATGCCGATGGCAAGATCATTGAGCATTGGGACGTCATCGCAGAATACCAATGGCCGACAAAGTCCGGCCGTTCCATGGTCGACGGACCGACGGAGATCGAGGATCTGGACAAAACCGACGCCAACAAGACCATCATTCAGGGGTTCGTGGATGACATTCTGATCGGCGGTCAGACCGACAAGATCACCGACTACATCTCGACCGAACAATACGACCAACACAATCCGTTGGTTGGGGATGGCCTGGACGGCTTTGGCGCCTTTCTTGGCGAGATGGCCGCCAACGGCCAAACGATGGAATACGTCAAAGTCCATCGGCTGATCGGGCAAGGCAATTTCGTCGTGATCTTCAGCGAAGTGAAGATGGACGGCCACGACTGGGCCTTCTTCGACATCTTCCGCCTCAAAGACGGCAAGATCGTCGAACACTGGGATGTGCAGGAACAGATCGGACCGAAAGAGACGTGGAACAATTCGGGCAAGTTTTGATCCAAGATAGAAGTGCGGCAGACCACTCAGTGTCGCACTTCTTTACGTGACTTCGAAAACCGCCGTTCATGCGGCGCGCAGCATTTGTCGCGTTAAGCTCTGATCCGCCTTTCGCCGCGTCGCAGCTTTCTGAAAGCGGACGTTGATTGCAGGAACGGCGTGGTCGTGCTTCAGCTTTCGACCGAATGAGCGTATTTCCCAAAATTCGGTTTGTTGAAGGTAATCTCCTCACGTTTCGACGAACTGAAATTCACTTCCGGTATGCTTACCGCTGATGGAGATGGCATAGGTCGCTATCCTCTTGGTTGGGAGGACTATTTTTCAAGTCGTACCGAGGTGCTTTGTCGTCCAGCAATCCTGGGTCTCGCGCCCTGTTCTACTTCAAGTGGTCAATAAACAACCTGAGCGGCGTCATGTTTCGGTATTCCCGCGGGAAGTAGATGAACAAACCGGGCACATTTCGAGAGAATGGTGACAGGACTTGTTCCAATTCACCGCTCTCCAGACTGTCTGCAATGTAATCGCGAAAGGTGTGGATCAGCCCATTGCCGCGCTTGGCCATATCTACCAACACAGGCAGATCGTCAGCCAGCAATTTGCCGGCCACAGCCACCTCCTCCTCGCCTTCGGCGCCTTCAAACAACCAAGGTGCGGTTTGGCGCGAGCTACGGAACCGATAGCGGATGCATTCATGCGCCAGCAGATCTGCGGGCGTGTCTGGTCGCCCTGCTCGGTCAAGGTAGCCGGGGCTTGCGACAGTCGCGATAGGGAGGGGGGCGGTCAGCCGGACAGCAATCATATCTTGCGCCACGACGTTTCCCAATCGGAAGCCTGCGTGAAACCCCTCTTCCAAGATATCCACCAACGCATCGGAAAGCGAAATCTCAACCTCAATCTCGGGATACACTGACCGAAAAGTGGGCAGCTTGTCGGCGATGATGGTGTGATATGCGTGTTCAGCGGCGGTCAGTCGCAACGTCCCACGCGCGCTGTCGCCTGTTGTTCGCGCGGCTTCGACCGCCTCTCCAAGCTGTTCGAAGGCGGGGGCTGATCCGCGATGCAAAGCGCGACCTGCTTCTGTGAAGCTGATGGAGCGTGTGGTCCGGATGAACAGGTCAACGTCCAACCGTTCTTCAAGGCTCTTGAGTTGATGGCTGACCGTGGAGGCTTTCAACCCCAGCCGGTCCGCCGCGCCGCGCAGACTGCCCTCCCGCGCTATCGCGTCGAACACTTCAAGCATGGCGAAGGGCAGTCTCATTATTCGATTTTATACATGAGAGTCATGAGAAAATAGGGCATTAATGAATCTTTGATCGCTGCCTACATCTGGGTCATCGAAACACAAGCCCGATTGGAGGCGATCATGACCCGCACAGCACTCGTGACCGGAGGCAACCGAGGCATCGGCTTTGCCATTGCCTCCGGCCTGACTTCAAAAGGCATCGATGTTGTCATCGGGTCGCGTGACGCAGTGGCGGGCCGCGATGCAGCGCACCGGATCGGCGCCCGATCCGTTCAACTCGACCTCCAGGACCGAGCATCAACAGAAGCGGCAATATCCCAAATCGACGATGTCGAAATCCTCGTCAACAACGCGGGCGTTTTGGGAACCGGCGATCTTTTCAGCGACGACGCGCAGTTCAAAGCTTCCATGGAGGTGATGGTTGACGGGCCTTACCACCTCCTAAAGGCGGTAACTCCCTACATGAAACGCAACGGCTACGGGCGCATCGTCAACGTATCATCTGGCTGGGGGGCATTCTCGGATGGTGTCGCAGGGCCCGGTGCTTATGGCGTTGCCAAGGCTGCGCTGAATGCACTGACCGTTTCCGCCGCGCGCGCCTTGCCGGAAACGATCAAAATCAATGCCATGTGTCCGGGCTGGGTGCGCACGCGCATGGGCGGATCCAGTGCCTCGCTATCCGCCGAGGAAGGCGCGGATACCGCGATTTGGCTGGCAACACTGCCTGAAACCGGGCCGACTGGGATGTTCTTCCGGGACCGCGAGAGAATTGGATGGTGAGTGGACGCATATCATGGACAGTCGTGCGACTGAGCCAAGGTTTGGTTTTGTGCTTGTAGCGCACGGCTTGGCTCAAAGCAGGTTTTCGAGATGGGCAACTGCGCCGCAGGGAAGCGTTTCCTGAAGCAGGAGCCGGTAATTGACGCAGCCGGCCGGGCGTTCAGAGCTCAAAAGCTGACCTTGATACTATTTGCGCCCCGCAAAGTTCCTCCATCGATGTGTGCGATGCAGTCCAGAGCCTTCATTTATGCCACACGAACCGGGCCTGTTGGTGTGACGTTCTTCTTGGTCGCTAATTCGAGATCTTCTCCTTGATGGCCCACCAAGATGCTCATCATGGACTCAAGCGTGAAATAGGCGCGCAGGACGCGAAAGATAAGGTATTCCGGCAAGGCGAGGATACCCTTAGGCACGCCGTTAAGGAGCGACGCAATCACGGCCATGATCGCAGGCGCGCCGGTTGTGACCGCAACGACCGCTTGCCACACGATGGGGCTGTTGGGGTTGAAGGCAAACACGCACTCCAGCGCGCCATAGATTATCAATGGAACGAGCATCGCGCGTCGGGCGGAATTAACCAGCATGTAGGGCAGGATGATCTTGCCCCTGAGCGAGCCATTGCCGGAATAGATCAGGTCCCGACAGCGCGACGAGATGTGGTAGATGGATCGGAACCAACGCATCCTCTGTTCGCGCATATGCTCGTAGGCCGACGGCACTTCGGAGATATAGCGGATCTTGGGATCGACCACGGAATGGTAGCCAAGCTCTCCGATGCGCAGGGACACGTCTGTGTCTTCGCCGTTCATCCCCTCCACGAAGCCGCCGAGGTAGCGCGGGTGTTCGGTGCGGTAGACCACGAACATGCCGGGAATACCGACGACCCCGTTCACCGCGCCCATGGCGACGGAATAAAACCCGTGTTTCACCAGCACCTCCAGAAGCCGCGCGCGATCGAACAGCGCGCCACCGGGCGGTACGGGGACGCCGCCGACAACGCCGACGGCGGGATTTGTGAAGTAGGGCATGGCGCGGGTGAGGTTGTCTTCGCCAACCAACGTGTCTGCGTCGACGCGGACAAGGAATTCGGTCTCGGCCGCGTCGAGGCCCGCGTTCAAGGCGTTGGACTTGCCGGGTTTTGGTACGTTAATCACACGACCCAAAGCGGCCTCGCAGGAGGCGAGCGTGGCATTCGCGATCTCTTCGGTGGCGTCGGTGGAGTTGTTGTTCATGATCAGGATGTGCACCTCACCGCCGTAATGGGCGGCGGCGCGGTCCATGACCCGGACCGTGTTCTCGATGATATATTCCTCGTTATGGGCGGGCACGATGATGGAGACAGGCGGGTTGAATTTGGGTGTTTTCGCCGTTTTCACATCCCAGATCGCGAGCGCGTAAAGCTGCGCGAAGAGGACCGGGAGAACGAGAAACACGCCCGGCCCGATGCCACCCAGAAGGGTCCAGCTGCGCAGGCGCTCGACCAGTTCAAGCTGTAACGACGTGACCCAAATCGAGGTCGCGATGGCGATGGCGATGGTGACGAGCAGCCGGATGATGGCGCGACGGTTGCTGACGGGGCGATGTTCAACGGGGATGCGCACAGGCATCAGGCCACGCTCGAGCAATTTCCAAGAATAGATGCAAAAGCCCAGAAGGCCGGACGCGATGGCGCTGAAATGCAGGGAAAAGGCCAGATCGAGGGCCAAGTGGCCCGCCACGTTCGCCAGATCGAAGATGGCGCAGATCAGGGCATAGGTGAGGACCATATCGAGGCCGAAAAAGAGTTTTCCCTTCCAATCGGCCGAGGAAAAGGCCGCGAAGCTGATGAAGAAGGCGATTAGAAAGATGCGGATCGCGATGGAGTGCCGCCCCTCGTAAGGGGAGAATACGAGGTCGCGGTTGGGAAAGATCGCCGCCCCGGTGGGGGAGTTGACGGCCAGCAGCATGGCGACGGCAAGCAACGTGAACAGGGCCAGCATGGCAGGGCCACGCCATTGCGGGATAAAGCCCGCGAACCGCTTGGGCGCGCTGTCGACTGAGATGAAGGCGATCTTGTCGCGGTTGTCTTCGGCCTCGCTCATGCCGCGTCCTCCGGCACATGCACGAGGAGGGAAACGGCCTGTATCTCTCGCCCCGCGAACTCTGCGGCGGGTTGCGCCGAGAGGGTGCCGGCAGCGTCCCGGAAGACCAGCCAATAGCTTTCGCTCACCGCGACCCGCGCCCCGCGTGGAAGGATTGTTACCGTCGCGTTGGCCTGCGCTGCGCTGATGGGCGTATGGGGCAGGAGGGCCACGAGAAGCTCTGCGGCGACGTTCGCCTCTGCGCTATTGAGCGATTGTGGGGACGCGACAGAGATATCCGAGGTCAACGCGAGGCTGAGCGCGCGGATGGGATCGTCGAAGAGCGCGCTGGAGGGCACGATCTGTGTCTCTGGCAGGATTTCGGCGAGGAGTTCAGGACCATCGTTGCATTCGCCATCCCGCAGGAAGGCGGAGGTCAGGGTGATTTCAATCGTGTGGGCAGGGCCAAGGTCGGCGGGGATCGCGATGCGCGCGCCGATCCGCGTCTGGTCGGCAGTGCCAGAGAAATGGCTGAGCAGGCGGTCATTTTGCGTGACCGTGATCTGCCAATCCGCGCCCAAGGGGTGGGCGGGGACAAGCATGGCAAGGTCCAACACGCTGGGCCGGTTTGCGTGCTCCGCCCGCGTGAGATCATAGCGCAGACGCCATGTGTGGCTGTGCTGGAAGCGGCGGAGGCCGAACAGACCACCCTCGGGCGCCATCGCGTCGGACCATGCGTATTGCGGGCGGGACACGGCTGCGGCGGTGGGATCAATGGCCGCCTGCGCCTCTTGAGGGTTGAGGCCCATCTCTGGCACGATCAGGGCGTTCGTTCCAAGGCGCGCGGCGTTGACCGCGTGGATCAACGTCTCTGTCGTGCCTGTCCATTCCAGTCGCACCTGATCCCCCCAGGCCGCGACGCGGTCACGCGGGCTTTCAAGCGGTGCGTCGAGGGACAAGTAAACAGCGCTGGTCGTCTCGATCTCGACCACAGCCTCAATTGAAGTGTCGTTGGTGCAGACGAGGTTGGCACCCGTCCCCTGCAGCGAGAAAGAGACGACCAGCTGTGCCCGTGCGATATCGGCTGGGGTCAGCTCGATCCGTACGGCGCGCACCGCCTCACCTCGATGCAGCAACACCTCAGCCCGGCGGGTGTTGTCGATGGAGATGCGCAGCACCCCTTCGACCCCGTCCAACACTTGCGATGTCGCATCGATTTGGAGGTATCCAGATGTCGGGCGTGCGTCGATTGGCATATGAAACACAGCACCCTGATAGGCGGGAAATCCAGAAAGAATGAGCGGCGCGGAGGCGCCCGCCCGCAAAATGATGGCCTGATCCGCACCGCGTTGGGCCTCAGCAGCCATCGGGGTTTCAAAGCGCAGTTGCGGCCCGTCCATCAGGGTCCGCGCGGCGCGAAAGGTTTGGCCGACCATTTCGGATCGCGCCAGCAGGAGGGCCAAACCTGCAAGAAGAAATGCCAACAGCCCGATGCCAATCAGTCTCATCGTCATTGCCTTTCTGCAAAAGACCCGACCGCGGTTGAGCGCCGGTCAGCCCCACCTCCACGCGGGGCTGACCGGTGCTCAGTTCGGGGTTAGGCGGCGACCTTTTCGGGGGTGACGACGCCGGGGCGCTGGTTCTCCGTCCAGGTGGAGACACACGGGATCATGTGCATGATGCAGCGATCCGCGTATTTGGCGGCGATTTCCTGCGTTTCTTCCATCAGGCCATAGGCCAGCGTGACCGGTTCGAGCCCGAGGTCGATGAACGACGCGTTCGACACGCGCAGGCCATTCTCGGCCGCCTCGTTGCGGGGATTGTCGACCATCGCGATCTGGGCTCCGGTGTTGGCCGCAACCAGTTGGGCGAGAGACCGCACTGTGTGCGTCTCGGTCATCTGATTCATGATCTTGACCTTGCCGTCTTTGGCCGGCGGATTGTCGACCGCCAGGGCGATGCATTTCACCGTGTCCTTGACGTGGATGAATGCGCGGGTCTGGCCGCCGGTGCCATGGACGGTCAGCGGGTGGCCAACGGCGGCCTGCATCAGGAAGCGGTTCAGGACGGTGCCGTAGTCACCATCGTAGTCGAACCGGTTGATCAGACGCTCATCAAGGCGCGTCTCATCGGTTTGCGTTCCCCAGACGATGCCCTGGTGTAGGTCGGTGATCCGCAGGCGGTCGTTCTTGGCGTAGAATTGGAACAGCAGCTGATCCATCGATTTGGTCATGTGATACACGCTGCCCGGGTTGGTCGGGTAGAGGATGTCACGCTGGAAGATCTGCTTGTTGTCGCCGGGCACGAAGACGCGCAGGTAGCCTTCGGGGATTTCCATCCCGTCATCGTCGTAGCCGTAGACGCCCATGGTGCCGAGGTGGATCATATGCGGGTCGAGGCCCAGTTCGATCACAGCGGCCAGAAGATTGTGCGTGGCCGAGATGTTGTTGTCGACGGTGTAACGCTTTTCCTCGATGCCCTTCATCGAATAGGGCGCGGCGCGCTGTTCGCCGAAGTGGATGATCGTGTCAGGCTTGAGCGCGGCCAGAAGGCCCGTCAGGCGGTCGAATTCACGCGCCACGTCGATGCATTCGAAATTGATCGTCAGGCCGGTGACGTCGTGCCAGGCCTCAAGCCGCTCTTCCACGGTTGCGATCGGCGTCAGGCTGTCGGCGCCCATTTTCTTGTCGATCCAGCGGCGCGAGAGGTTGTCGACGATGGTCACGTTGTGACCCAGTTTCGACAGGTGCAGGGCCGTGGGCCAGCCACAGAAACCATCGCCACCGATTACCAGAATTTCCTTCGTCATAGTCTTTGTCCTTTTGGTCAGGTGGGCCGCCTCCGTGGACGTGCCCTCGTTTCGATGACCAAGGATTTACGGACGATTTCGCTCGAATTGCGCACTCCGAGGGATAGGAAACCGGGGAGATGGAAGGGGGCATCTATCCTTTTGGATATGCGTGCTAGCCGGTCGGATCGGTCTGCTGAAGTCGATCGGTCAGATCTTTACGTCCGGCAGAAATCGCCCCCTGCAGGGCCGCCACCGCCTGTCGGTTCATGGTGGCGCCGTCCAGTGCATCAATCTGCGTGATAACGGATTTCAATCCCAAGAGTGCCGCCCCGCCTCGCATCTTGTGCAAGATTGCGGCAACATCGCTTTCGGGCGAAGACAGCACGTCCAGTTGCGTTTCACTTTCCGCGAAGAACGCATCGGCCGTCGCTTTGACCTTTTCCGGCCCGAGAACGTCGATCAGATCATCGATCACCTCGGCGTCCAGTCCGGCAGGTGAGGCCGATTGTGCATCGGCAGAAACGACGTCATGCAAAGCAGAGAACCGGATGGGTTTGGTGAAAAAGCCGTCCATGCCCGCCCGAATGGCGCGGTCGCGGTATTCTTCGCGCCCATGGGCCGTAAGCCCCACGATGCGGGTTCTTTGGTTTGGCCCGGCCTCCGCCCTGATCCGCCGCGCGGTTTCGATGCCATCCATGACGGGCATCGAGACATCCATGATGATCAGGTCGAAGGCGGACTGTTGTGCTTGATGCAAACCGTCCAGCCCATCGGAGGCCTCCGTCACGCTGTGGCCAAGCCTCTCCAGCATGTCGCGCAGGACCGAGCGGTTGATGGCGTTATCCTCGACAACCAGAATGTGTTTCGTTTGCGCTGTGTCTGCCAGTCTTTCATCGGCAATTTCGTTCGATGCTGCCTCGGCCACGGCTTTTGCGCGGGCCAAGGGGATGCGCAGAGTGAAGACGCTGCCTTGGCCAATGGTCGATTGCACCGACAGCTCACCGCCCATCAGCCGCGCCACCTTGCGCGAGATCGACAATCCCAGCCCATCGCCGCGCGCCTGGCGGCCTTCGGAATGCGCCAGGGCGACGAAATCCTCGAACACGTCTTCCAGCCGGTCTTCGGGGATCCCGCGACCCGTATCTGAGACGGTGATTGTCGCATTGGTGAGGTCAGCGCCGTGAATGCCGGAAACGGACACCACGATCTGGCCATCTTCCGTGAATTTGATGGCGTTGCCGATGAGGTTCGTCAGGATTTGGCCGATGCGCGCGCCGTCCCCGTCGAAGATCCGGTCCATGCCGGGGTCGAAGTCCAGCGAAAGAGACAGGCCCTTTTCCTGCGCCAGCGGGGTGAGCACGTCGCAGACACTTTGAACCGCAGGCCGCATCTCGAACGGGTGTGGCGACAACTGCATCGACCCCATTTCGATCCGCGTGATGTCGAGCGCCTCGTTCACATGTTCCAGCAGGATCTCACCCGATGCAGAGGCGACGCGCATGTACCGGTCCTGCTGTTTTGTCAGGCGGGTTTGCCGCATCAGGTCGAGCACGCCGAGGATACCGTTCAGAGGCGTGCGCATTTCGTGGCTCATCACGGCCAGGAATTGCGACTTCGCACGGTCCATAGCTTCGGCCTTGTCGCGTGCGTCGATCAGCTTCTGCTCGTTGATCTTTCGCTGCGAGATGTCTCGCAGATAGGCAATAAAGAGCTCTCCATTGGCGCTTTCAACGGAGGTGATGTTGAGCTCTACCGGGAATTCCTCACCCGATTTGCGCAGGGCCGAAAGCTCCACCCGTCCGGCATCGACGACATGGGGTTCGTGGGTCGCCAGATAACGCTCCATCCCGGCGGCGTGCGCTTTGCGGTGCTGGTGGGGGATGATGGTTGCTTCCATTTTCTGCCCGAGGATCTCTTCCCGCGACCACCCGAAAATCCGCTCTGCCGAGGCGTTGAATTCGATAATCTCGCCAGCTTCATTCGCAGTGACGATTGCGTCGAGTGACGCCGTAACGGTCGAGGCAAGCCGTGAGCTGGAGTTCAGCAGCTCCGTATCTCGCTGATCCGCGCGTGCTAGCAATCGATCAAGGACGACCAAGACAGCAGAGAGGCCAACGATCACGGCAATTGCGATGGCGCCAGTTATGGTAAGTTGGCGTGCAAACCCGGCGCGCCGCGCCGATGCGCGGTTGGTACCGGCCTCAAGCCCCAAAAGAACAAGGTCGCGGATATCCGGGCGGATGTCGCGGGTCAGATCGCGTAGAGCGATGATGTCGTTCTCCGACAGGCCAGGGTCGGCATCCAGCACCGCGATCATATCGTCTTGATAGGCGTTCACCCGAGCCAGAAGATCTGCAGCGTCACCGGGAAAAAGATCGCGTGCCTCGCCGCGCCCGACGATCAACAGGCGGCTGAGCGCGATGTCAGCCCGCAGGCGCACAGCATCGACATCAGGGGAGGGGTCGTTGGCGGCCTCGCTCAAGGTCGCGTTGAGGTTGGCGATCTCGGTTTCGACCTGAAGGATTGTCCATTGCAGATTGTCGGCATCCGCGGTGGAGAGGCCCCGCAGCTCCCGCAACAGATTGCCGCCCAACACGCCCAACAGGACGATCAGCAGCGGCACGACGATCAGCACGCCAATGCGTCTGCGGCCCTTTTTGTCGGTCACGGCGCGCCTTTCATTTGCTCCGGCCCGACCAATACCGCTGACAAGGTGTCATTCCAACACTTCGATCCGGTCCAGTTGCCAGATGCTTTGCGCATAGACCTCTTCCGTCTGGTAAGCCGCATCGCTGTCATATGGAAAGACGATCCAGTACGGGCCCTTGTCGCGTACGGACATTGGTGCTCCGTCCATCCGCGTCGCGATGATCGGATAGGTCGCGCCGGTTTCGGGTGCGGGCATTTCAATGGCGTAGTCATTCAATGCCGTCAGGGTCAGGTCCGCGCCCTCTGCACCGGCGGCATCCAGAACGCTTGCCAGGGATGGCCCAGTGAACGTCACTTCGCCTTCCGTCCAGATCGTCGTGGTGGTGACCGTGACCTGATCGAGCGCATCCAGATCCGCGAGCGAAAGAGACATTTGCTCGCCACCTTCCGGCGTGATCTGAAGGGCGGTCGGATCCTGTGCGATCGCAGGGCATGTCATCGAAATCGCCAGAAGGGCTGCACAGACGAAGGAGCGAAGCATGTCAGATACCTTTTGCATCACGTGGTTGCCCCGATCTCTAACATTGGGCGCAGGCCGGCATCGTACGGGGATAGGGATAGGTGTATATACTTTGGTATAGGTCTGCCTCGCCCGAGCCACATTTTCCCCCTAGGCACTTGAGACAACTTCGGAAAAGATTGCGCCATGCCAAACATTCTTGTTGCTGACGATCATGATCTGGTGCGTGACACGATTGCGGCCTACCTCGGCCAGCAGGACGATTTTCACGTAGAAACCGCCGATGATCTGGCCGAAGCGCGCGCACTATTGGAAGGCGTCGTCCCGTTCGATCTGGTCATCCTCGATTACAACATGCCGGGCATGGATGGCCTTGAGGGGATGGAAAGCGTCATCAAGGGCTATCCCCATATCAAGGTGGTCTTGATGTCCGGCGTCGCCAAGCCCGATGTCGCGCGCGAGGCGATGACACGCGGGGCCAACGGCTTCCTTCCGAAATCCGCGACCGCGAAATCGATGGTGAATGCGATCCGGTTTGTTCTGGCGGGCGAGCAGTACTTTCCCTTTGATCTCGCCGAGGCGAAACCCGAGACGCCCGAAAGTTTCAAGGGGCTGTCCTCCCGAGAAATGGAGACGTTGGAGTTTCTATGCCGCGGCGCGTCCAACAAGGAAATCGCGCGGGCCCTCGATCTGGCGGAAGTCACGATCAAGCTTCACGTGAAGAACATTCTCGCCAAACTGGGCGTGAGCAACCGGACGCAAGCTGCTTTGCTGGCGAAGGAACAGAATTTGTTCTGAGTGGTCGATAACGCCACTTTTTTAGCGGCGAAAGAACGTCATACCTTCTGCAATGGCTTGATTTCGAGGCAAAAAGACTTCTTTGCGGAAAGTGGATGGCAGCGCATCGGTCAGCTTCGTTGATAGCGCGACGACACTAAGCAGGGACAGCCAGGGACCGCTTTGGGCCGAACGCTCTTCACCCTCTCCGTCTCAGCAACGCCACGAAGAACACACCTCCGATTAGCCCGGTGACAATCCCGATCGGCATGTCTTCAGGGGCCATGATGGTGCGCGCGACGATGTCCGCCCAGAGCAAAAAAATGGCTCCGGCAAGGGCAGACCACGGCAACACGCGGGTGTAGTCGCCACCGACCACCACACGCACAATGTGCGGGATCATCAAACCGACAAACCCGATCATCCCTGAAAAGGCCACCATCACACCGGTGATCAGTGCTCCTGCAATGAACACCATGCGGCGGAATCGGACCACGGAGATACCAAGCGACGTTGCGGTTTCATCACCGATTGTCATTGCATTGAGGTCGGCAGCCCGGCGCCAAAGCCAAAGGACGCACGGGATCAAAACGCCAAGCGGGTAGATGAGATGGTTCCATTGCGCGAGGCCAAGCCCACCCAGCATCCAGAAGACAACCGTATGGGCAGCGCGGGGATCGCCCAGAAAAATCAGTAGGTTGGCAAGCGCCATAATGACGAAAGAGACAGCGACGCCCGTCAGAACCAAGCGGTCTGCGCTGCTGGCTCCGGCAAAACGAGAAACCGCCAACACCGCCCCCGTGGCTGCCAACGCACCAAGGAATGCCAGGACCGGAACCGTCAACAAGCCTAGGAAAAGGCCGGTGTGAAGTAGGGCGAGGATGGCACCAAATGCCCCACCCGATGAGATCCCCAGCAAATGCGGATCGGCGAGCGGGTTGCGGGTAACGGCCTGTAGGCTGGCGCCAACTACAGCGAGACCCGCGCCGACAATCGCCGCCAGCAAAGCGCGCGGGAAACGGATCTCCCATACAACTGCTGCTTGGCCCTGGCTCCAATCCGGCGTGACCAAGCCAAAACCGATCTGCTCGGACAAGACCCCCCAAACTGTACGGAATGGCACCGAAACGGCACCGACGGAGATGGCAGCGCTGATCGAAAACACCAACGCCACCATACCAATGCCGATCAGGAGGGGCAGATTTCCCCTCCGCCCAATTGCCCGATCTCCGGACGAGACGCTCATTCCGGCCAGAACGCTTCGGCCAAGCGGGCCACGGCATTGATGTTTCGCGGCCCAGGCGTGGCTTCGACATATTCCAGCACGACGAAGCGGTTGTTCTGAACAGCACTAATCCCCGAAAGGGCCGGGCTGTTGCGCAGGAACTCCATCTTCTGTTCGGCGGTAACTTCACCATAGTTTACGATAATGATGACCTCAGGGTCCCGCTCCACCACGGCTTCCCAGCTGACCGTGCCCCAGCTTTCGCGGAAGTCATCCATGATGTTCACGCCGCCAGCCGCTTCGATCATTGCGGTCGGGATTGCAAAATGGCCCGCCGTGAAGGGGGTATCTTCGCCGCTGTCATAGACAAACACACGCGGTGCTTCGCCTTCGGTGTTAAGGCCTGCGATGATCTCGGTCAGTTCCGCCTGATAGCCCGAAATCAATGTCTCCGCGCGCTCTTCGACGCCGAAGATTGCACCAAGGTTGCGCAGGTCATTGTACATCAGATCAAGCGTGACCTCCTGTTCCATCCCAACGTGAATACAGCTTTCGCTCAACTCGTAGACATTGATGCCAAATCGTTCGAGCGTCTCAGGTGTCACTTCACCGCCGACCCTCATGCCGTAATTCCAACCGGCAAAGAAGAAATCCGCCTCGGCCCCTACCAGCACTTCCGTTGTCGGGTAACGCTCGGCCAGTTCGGGCAATTCCTCGACCCCTGCGCGCATTTCTTCGTCCAACTTGTTCCAGCCGGAAATGCCAGTATAGCCGATCATCTGGTCGGTCAGCCCAAGAACCAGCATCATCTCGGTGAGGTTGATGTCGTGGGAAACCGCTGCCTGCGGCACGCCTTCGAATGCAACCTCGCGCTCGCAGGACTGCACAATGGTCTGTGCCAGTGCGACTGTGCCGATAAGGCTGAAGACTGCGGATAGGGTGAGCGTTTTCATTGCAGGGGAGTCCTTTTGGTTTGCAAATGGAAGGTGAAGTGGCGCGTGTCTGAACGGTTGAGCCAATCGGCCCTTGCATCGACGTGAAAGGCGCTGGTGACAAGATCTTCGGTCAGAACCTCTGCAGGGGTTCCAAACGCTAGTGCCTTGCCCTGTTTGAGGATGAGCAGGTCGTCGCACAGCCCAGCCGCAAGGTTCAGATCGTGCAGACTGGTCACAACTGTCAGGTCGAGGTTTCGGATCAGATCCAGCACTTCAAGCTGATGCCGGATATCGAGGTGATTTGTCGGTTCATCAAGGATCAGCACCTGCGGTTGCTGAGCCAAGGCTCGGGCAACCATCACGCGCTGCCGTTCCCCGCCAGAAAGGGTGCCCATTTGGCGAAACGCCAAGTGAGCGAGATCAAGCTTCAGTAATGCCGCTTCAATTATCGCAGTTTCCGCTGCGCCGCCTGCGCTGAACCCGTCGCGATGGGGAACCCGGCCCAAAGCCACGACCTCGCCAACTGTCAGGGCGAAATCGGTGGGCTGTTCCTGCAAGACTGCAGCAACCTTCCGAGCAGCCTTGCGCGGCGGCATCGCCCAGATGTCGTCGCCCCCCACCATGATCCGACCTGTTGCGGGCATGTTGTAGCGATAGAGCAGCCGCAAAAGGGTCGACTTTCCAGCGCCGTTTGGCCCGACAATGCCCAAAAGCCGACCAGCCGCGACCGAGAAACTGGTGGCGTGTAGTGAAAATCCTTCTGCCCCGCGCGACGCCCAGGAGGCGTTTTCGACAACCAAATCCGCCGCCCTCATTGCACAGGCTCCGGGCTGTGCTCAACGATGGTTATGGCCGCAGGAACACGGGCCAAAGTGGTCCGGCGCAATTTGCCCGGTCGGTCGACCGAACTGCACCATCCATCATGCAGAACTGAATATTGGCGTGCGAAAGCAACAAGCGCCTCGATATCCTCGTCGGCATCAATGTCGCCAAACAAGTAGGTCGCCTTGCGTGTGCCATGGTAGGCGATTGTGCAAGGCCGGTCGCAGCCCGCCATGCAGGCCACACCAGATATCTCGAATGCCTCGGGGATCGCGTCTCCGGCCGCATCAATCGCCTCGCGCAGGCGTTTGATCAGGTCATATCCCGGCTCGCACGTGGCCCCTTTGTGCTTGCAAGATGTGCAAACCGAGATGCGGTGATTGGGTGTTGTCCGGTGCATGTCGCCCTCCGCGCATATGCGGGCGCATCGGGGAACCGGATCGGTCAGCGGCGAATGCCGTCGGTGCCATACCTGTCTCCTCCACCGGGCGCCCCGCCCGAGTTAGGGTTGAAACAAGCAAAAGGCAGGTCTCCTGACTTCGCGGGTCTGGGCGTTCTTGCGGCCTTCCCGGGGCGGGCCCAGTGACCATATGCAAAACACTCACCGCTTACAGTTGCGGGGGCAGTCACGGACTTGGCACATATCAAGGCACCGCACCGTGTTCCCTATTAACCCACAAGGCGTGGGACCAATTGCGCCGTAACCCGTAGGTTGATTCCGTCTGCCGTGCAATAGAGTTGGTTCATCTTTGGGATCACAGCAGCGCTCTGAGCAGTCTTTCGTAGTTCCTATTGGTTTGGTGTGAATAGTCACGAGCTTGAAAGTCGGCGAAGCGGGACACGCCTGCAGCATCCAGAGTACGGCTCGAAGGTCTGGAATAGGCCGTCGCCTCACACCGATTGATTGCGTCTCGTCAGCGGTGTTCGAAGCCGACCCGTCAAACGCCACGACACCAAGTCCGGGCAGAACCATGATTTACCGTAGGTCGAAGGATCTTTTCATCGAATGCGGACGACGATTTTTCCCAGGTGACGATTGCTTGCCATGTAAGCGTAGGCATCAGACACTTCATCGAGTGGAAAGATGCGATCGATCACCGGTTTCAGTTTTCCTGTCGCCCAGAGCGGCATCAGGAAATCCACAGCTGCTTTCCTTCGATCGGCATTGTCCAGCAAGTGCCAAACAAGGTGAAACCCTTTGATGGCAATGCCCTTCGTGAGGATGGGATAGAAAGGAAGCCCAGGGATTTCGCCTGATTGAAACCCCATCAACACCATTGTGCCTTCAGGAACCAATGCTTCGGCGGCGGGGGCAATCATGTCTCCAATAACAGAGTCGCAAACGAGATCGACCCCCTTGCCAGCTGTGATCGTACCAACTCGCTCAGCAAGATCTTCAACGTCGGTGACGACGACATGATCCGCGCCTGCATCTTGCAATGCTGGCGCTTTCATTTGGGTGCGCGTCGTCGCGATACTGGTCGCCCCGATTTCGGTAAGGATTTGGAACGCTGCTGTCCCAACACTGGAGCTTGCACCCGTAATTAACGCGACCCTACCATCTGCCTCTTTCGGCATACCACCTTTGTCGAGGATCATGCCGTATGCAGTGGCAAATGCCATCCAGAACGCGGCCGCGTCTTCAAAGCTTACGCCCTCAGGAATTGTCTCCAATGCCTCAGCCGGGACGTTCACAACCTCGGCAAGTGTCCCGTATTTCGCCCAGTCCATCATTGGAAGAATGCAGACTCTGTCACCTACCATAAAGTTCGAAACGCCATTGCCCACAGCCAAAATCTCACCTGCGCCTTCCGCACCCAAGGGGGCCGCCGGGATGGGAGGCTCAACAAGATAGTTTCCGGCTACATAGAGAAGCTCAGCACGGTTGAGACCTGCAGCACGCATGCGCACCTGAACCTCACCTGGTCCGGGTTGCTTCACGGGCAGGTCCACAAGATTGATGTTCTCGGGTCCACCGAGGGCGTCAAATTGAGCTGTGAGAGGCATCAGGTCATCCTTAAAGCTTGCTTCACAGGAAGCTTACTGGTGCCTTTTCGCGTAATCATGTAGTGAATTATCATCTGGTTGGTGCGTATTTGCGAGGCAAGAGTGGACTGGGAAGAGATCAAAACGCTCCGGGCCGTGGTCCAGCATAGAACAGTCCGCGGCGCCGGGCATGCACTCGGCGTGCACCACACAACGATTGGCCGACGGATCGACTCGTTGGAGGCCAGCATTGGGACCAACCTATTCAATCGCACTCCCGATGGGCTGTTGCTCACCTCCGCCGGAGAGCGACTGTTTGCGGTTGCGCAGGATTTTGACGAAGCCCTCATTGATGCAGAACGCAGCATTGTAGGTTTGGATGATGAACTGGCGGGGTCTTTGGCTGTCACGATGCCAGAGCCGTTATTGAACGCGCTTTTCATTCCGGAATTGCCGGAATTCGTCGCGAACAACCCGTCCGTGGAACTCCGATTTGATACCTCGCTGTCCATCCGAGACGTTGCGCGACGTGAAGCGGACTTTGCAGTGAGGCTGGATAATAACCCACCCGAAACGTTGGTCGGAAAACGGCTCTTCGCCTATACCGAGGCCGTCTATGCGACGTCCGAATACTTGGCCCGTGACCCCAAAAATCGTCGATGGCTCGGATGGGGGCATGGCACGCAAGGCGCGCCAGAGTGGGTCCAATCATCTGAGTTTCCCGACCTTCCGATTTGGGGAGTCTTTCCGACGATCCCGTCACAACAAGCGGCAGCACGGCAAGGCCTCGGTTTCGCGATACTTCCGTGCCTATTCGGGGATGCAGACCCTGAACTACAGCGTGTCGGCAAGAGACCTCCTACAAAGAGCCGGGACATCTGGCTCCTGACGCATAACGATTTACGCAAGACCGCCCGCGTGCAGGCCTTCATGAGCTTTGCCGAAGACCTCCTCCGCCGAAAGAAATCCGTCATCCAAGGAAGTTGATGCGCTATCTGCAAAATTGCACCAACTTGATGCAAACACACTTCGTGATGTTGCGAAATTGCGATGCTACCTCTGAACCAACGCGACAGACAGTGGTTCGGAGACTTCCATGCTTGACACAGCGGCACAGGTGCACCCCCGCATCAAAGAGCTAGGGCTGCAAGACGAGTATCCGTTTGCCTCTCACTTCATCGATACTCCGATGGGGCGAATGCACTATCTGGACGAAGGCGCACACACCGGCGGGTCCACCGTTCTTGCGGTTCATGGCAACCCGTCTTGGTCCTTTCTCTATCGTGTATTGGTCAAAGGCTTATCGTCAGATCGGCGCGTAGTCGTTCCAGACCACATCGGTTTTGGGCTTTCCGACAAGCCAGACGACGAGCACGCCTACACGCTCAAAGCCCATATCGACCATTTGGAGGATTTGGTCCTCAAGCTGGACCTGACCAACATAACGCTTGTGATGCAGGACTGGGGTGGGCCGATTGGCTTGGGCGTAGCGGCTCGGCATCCCGACCGCATCAAGGCACTGGTTGTCATGAACACGTTTGGGTTCTACCCGCCCGTCGACGGTATGGACCCCGAAGCGCTGAAGCTTCCACCTCCCCTATTGATGATGCGGTCCAAGGGTTTGGGTGATTTCATGGTCCGGCGGCTTGGCTTTTTCGAACGGCAAGTGATGACGATGGCCACTGCAACGAGGCGCAATGGGCCAGTGAAAGCTGCCTACCGGGATGTTTTCAGAAGCTCGGCGGATCGTGCAGGCGTCATGGCGTTCCCCCGCATGATCCCCACGAACACGCGCCATCCGGCCGCCAAGATCCTGCTCGAAGAAACAGGTCCGTATGTCGAACAGTTCGACGGCCCGGCCCATATTTTTTGGGGCTTGAAGGATCCGCTCATTCCCATCGGCGCATTGGCTGCTTGGAAAAAACGCCTGCCGCAGGCCGGTGTCACAGAGTTCGAGACCGCCCGCCATTACCTCCAAGATGATGAGCCTGAGGCTCTGGTGCACCACCTTCGCACCTTCCTGACGTCCAAAGTCGACTGACCCACCCTTCACCAAAGACTGGAGAGCAATATGAGAGTTCGCGTTTCCCGCCGAACAGTCCTGCTAGGATCGGTGGCTGCCTTGGCCATTGCAACGGGGCTTCCTGCATCTGCACAAGACTTCACTCCGAGCGCAGAAATGCCTTTCGAAAAGAACTTCGTGGAGGTGAACGGTTCAAGGATGGCCTATGTGGATGAAGGTGAAGGACCAGTCGTTCTTTTCCTGCATGGCAACCCGACCTCATCGTACCTTTGGCGCAACATTATTCCGTTCGTTCTGGACGATGTTACTGGCGCCACGACCCGATACCGCGCGATTGCGCCTGACCTGATCGGCATGGGCGACAGCGACAAACCAGACATTGGGTACACATTCGCAGAGCACGCCGAGTATCTAGATGGCTTCATTGAAGCTTTGGGCTTGGAGGATATTACTCTCGTCATTCATGACTGGGGATCTGTCCTCGGAATGCGCTACGCCCGCATGAACGAGAACAACGTCAAGGCCGTTGCCTTCATGGAAGCTGGAATTCCGCCAGCCCTTCCAGCCCCCAGCCTTGAGGCGATGGGCGAGGCGAATGCACAACTCTTCGGAATGCTCAGGTCAGAAGCAGGCGAGGTTGCCGTTCTGCAGAACAACTTCTTTGTGGAAGAGGTTCTCGGTCGGCTGGCCGTCGCAACGCCGCTCTCCGAAGATGTCCTCGATCATTATCGCGCACCATTCCCAACACCAGAAAGCCGTCTGCCAACTTTGGTTTGGCCGCGTCAGGTGCCGATCGCCGGGGAGCCAGCAGATACTGCAGCCGTCATCACAGAGAACGGCGCGTGGCTCTACTCAACCGATCTGCCCAAATTGATGCTGCACGTGGCGCCGGGCGCCCTCATGCCTCCTCCCGTTGTTGAATACGTGAGAGCGAACGCCTCCAATCTGGAAGACGTCTTCCTCGGACCGGGTGTGCATTTCGTTCAAGAAGATCATCCCGAAGCCATTGGTCGCTCATTGCGCGATTGGATGGACCGGCTAGCGGCCTGAGGAGAGCATGATGGATTCCCCAAAACCGGTTTTTCTCATCGCGCTTCTAGAGGTCCAGGATATGGCCAGCTTTCAGGCTGGATATGTCGGGCCCCTAAAGGCAATCAATGACCGTCATGGCGTGGAGACCATCGTCGCCACTCCAATGCTTTCCGCGCTGGAGGGCGCGCCCACAGCCAATGTCGCAGCAGTCCTGCGGTTCGCTTCCCAGGCTGCGTTGGACGCTTGGTATACAGACCCGGATTACCAACCGCTGATCCATGCACGGCAATCGTCGACAGACCAGAGCAGCTCTCAACTCATCGCTTTGACGCCAGTGTCGTAAATACGAAAATCAGAAGAAAGACCTTAAGAACATGACGTTTGAAACCGCCTTGATCGGCTTCGCACTTGTAACAATGACCGCGCTGACGGTCGAAATCGTCTACGCTTACGTGAGTCAGGGCTTCGGCTATGGCTTTTCTTCCAACCGGCCCACGGTTGAGCGGGGTGCACTCGGGCTTCGCATACAGCGCGCCTATCAAAACCAGGTTGAGTCTTCGGCCTACATCGTTCCCGTTCTGGCGGGGGCAGCGTATTTGGGTGTCTCCGGTGACGGTCCGGCGCTTGCCGCAGCGCTTATCGTGCTGGGCCGTGCTGCATTCGTGGTGCTGTACTACACCGGCATCCCTTTCATCCGCATTTTGGGCTTCACCTGCGGGTCGCTCGGGTCGCTCTACTTGGCTGTCCAGTGTGTGCTCATGATGTCGGCTACAGCTTAAGGGACCTCACGCTATAGCGGTCCTTTGCGACCCCCTTGCTATGGTTCTGACTAGTGCTGGGTTTCTGTCTCGTCTTCACTCTTTAGCGGCACTGATGTGATAGGAACCCGCTCTCAAAATATGACCTTAAACGGGCCCATCGACGTCGACGTAAACAAGAAGGGACGGGGCGCATGTTGATCTCGACTGCTCACGTTCGTGATCATCCCCGTCCCACTTCGCTCGTTTAAGCTGGAACGGCCCACGCTGAAGCAGCGTTGGTCGAAATTCACGAAATCTGCGCAACGGTCCATCTATAAGCAGGAAGATGATCGAGGTGGCCAAACGGGTCTTCCGCGTTCGACGCCGCATAGCGGACACACATTTCATACTCAGCACGGATTGCACTACGCTTTCGCGCCGCGAGGTGGTCCGGCCAGCGGCCAGTTCACACTGGTTCAATCGCCCTGCAATTGGTTTCAAGCTTTGATGCGCCAGCTGTCAATGACTGCGTTGCCAACTGCGGCTACATCTTTGGCAGCGGTCGTGTTGCCTTCTACGCGTATCATCGCGAGGGCCCCCCAGAGCAAACCAAGAAGATAAGTTGCACGCTGGTTCAGGAGTTGGTCATCCGCAATCATCTGGCCGCTTGACCGTGCATTCGTTAGCGCTGAAACGAAGGAACGCTTTAGCAAATTGCGGTAACTCTCGATCCGCTCTTTGACCTCCTCCGAGGCGCGGCGCACGTCCAGCACCGTATTCACCATCAGACACCCTGAATGAGCAGGCGCGTCCGAATCCGCCGGTGCACTCATGGCCTTGAAGAGGTTCTGGATGGCGTCCAATTCGCCCTTTGCGACCGTGCCCTCATACACTTCGACAGCTCCCAAATGGTAGCGATCCAATGCGGCGAGGAACAAACCCTCCTTGTCACCGAACGCGTTGTAGAGACTGATCCGTTTCACGCCCGTGGCTTGTTCAAGCGCGTTGATGGGGGTGTCATCAAACCCCGTACGCCAAAAGGCCACCATTGCGGCATCTACCACCGTATCTTCGTCAAAACTTCTTGGGCGGGCCATATCACACCAATTTTATAATGTGAGGTATATAACTCTGGACAGGCGGTTTGGCAAACAGTAGGAATTATATAACGTAAGTTATAAAACGATTCTTACCGCAGGAGCATCCCCATGCGTGCCGCACTCAGTAACGTCGCCCTCTTGGCGGCGATCATCCTCTCTTTGCCTGCTCCCACCCCGGCGCAGGATTGGGCGGGGTCATTTGATGCAGCCATTGTTGACGATATCACGCTCCGGCGCACGATTGAGCTTCAGTTCCGCAGCCCTCCGGAGGAGATCTTCCCACAACTTCTCACACGGGTGGACCTTTACGATCCCAACGTGATCGAAGTGCGTTTTGATCATTCTCAAAGTGAGAATCCGGGTCAGTTTGGCGTCGGGTCGCTTCGCATTTGCGTCTTCGCTGATGGTCGCGAGTTGGTTGAACCGATTGTCATCTACGATCCACCATATTCCTACGGCTACACGGTGGATCACGAAGCGTCGACAATGTCGCTTCCCGTCAGTGACATCGTCCTCATTTACTCGTTTCGGCCCGCAGAAAGCGCCGCGACACATCTGAATGTGCAGGCGTTTTACGATCCCCGCATTCCCGGCACCGTGCCGGTCATTGAGCCAGTCCTGACCGGCACGTTGCGCCGCACCTTCCAAACCGCCGTTGACGTCTTCGGCGGCACCTATCTCGGCGACGAGAGACCCTGAGGCAAACCGCCTTTTTCCCAAAAACAAGGAGACCTACCATGACCGCCAAATCAACCCTGCGCTCCCTCATTGCATCCGCTTTATTCCTGGCACCTGCTGTGGCGTTTGCGGATAGCGCAACCGTTGTCGAGATCGTGACGTTTCAAGCCCAAGCCGACGCAGATTCTGCTGCCGTAACTGCAGCACTTGATCCAATCGCTGAGCAGATGGGCCAGTATGGAACGCTCGTTGCGCGTTCTGTCGCTGAAGGTCCCGACGGGACGTGGACAATGGTCAACTATTGGACGGACCGTGATGCAATGAACCGCATCAACGAGGAAGCCCTGACATGGCCAGAGTTTGCTGCATTGCCCGGTGTGGCGAACCTCGAAACACTTCAAATGCAGCAACTCGACATTCAGTCGTCTGTCGGTCTGGACGTTGAGTAATGCAAATCGCGAGATCAATGACTGTGGCAACAAAGGTGGATCACGTGTGGTCCATCCTTGCGACTGATTATGCTAAAGTTGGCAAATGGGCGCGTGCAGTGCAGGCGTCCGAGGCGAAGGAAACAGGCACTCCGGTCAACGGCGCGCCAGTGACGGGTCGTGTGTGTACCGCATCCATCGGCGACGTGACGGAGACAATCCGCATCTTCGACCCCGCGTATCACATCCTTGCCTATGACGCCAAGGCGAAGGCCATGCCATTTTTTGTGCGTAACTTGAGTGGCCGGTGGAAGCTGCACGGCATCGGAGATGAGACTGAAGTCGATCTCTCTTTCGTCGCAGATCTGATGCCGCCCTTCCGCACACTGATGGGTTGGGCAATGCGACGCCAGTTCAGCACAGCCATCGACGAAACGCTCGAGGACCTCAAACTCTTCGCCGAGACAGGCAAGATTCATCCTGACAAAGCCGCTGCCTTGGCAGCCTGAAACCTAGGAAAACTTCTATGACACTCGAACTCTGGTCCGCATTCGTGACCGGTGGCATGCTTTGGCTGTCCATCGTCGTACAACAGCTTCACCTCGATAAAATCGGGGGCACGGCATACGCACTTTCAAATCGCGTTGATCCGCCGCCCGACTCTCCGGCACAAGGCCGTCTCTTGCGCGCCGTGCGGAACCAGAGCGACGTGGCTGCTGTTTGGATCACCCTTGTCGTTGTCCAGCAGATCACTGGATCATCTGGCGCTCTCACCTATTGGGCCTCGCTGGCCATGATCGTGTCCCGCATTTTCTATTTGCCGCTTTACGCATTCGGGATCACGCCGTTTCGCAGCCTGAGTTGGGCGTTGTTCCTGTTTGCGGCACCTGTCTTCGGCGTTGGGATCATCTTGGGTCTTGATACTGTCGGTGTGGCGGTCAATCCATGAGCTGGTTATCTAAACTGATCGCGTCTGAAGGGCGGTCCCGCGCGGACCGTGCCTTCGACGAGAGGCGCCGCGCCGCAGATACTCTTTCCCTTGCAGAGCTGGATCCAAGTCATTCAATCCTGGAGCTTGAACCGGGAAAGGGCTGGTTCAGTGGACTGCTGCTTGAGCTCATTAATCCGTTAGGCAGCCTGGTAGTTCAACAGCCCGCGGAATTGGACGGCTTCTTCGGGAAGGAGGCCCGAAAACGCATTGAACGTTCAGCGAATTCGAATGCGCGTTACAGCGCTGCGTCTTGGGAAACCCTGGATTCAGACGGCCACTCAATAGATCGTGTCGTGTGGTTGCAGGGGCCACATGAACTTTGGTTCACACCGCAACCGGGCGTCAGTTTTGGCAAGCCGAGCAAAGTGTTTGCCGAAATCGCTCGGGTCCTGAAACCGGGCGGGAAGTTCCTACTTATCGACAATCTGGCGCCACCCGGCGTGGACCAAGCCTCGGCCGGTGCATTGCATAGAAGCGTGCCAAATGAATTGAGCGCGCTCGTCGAAGAAACTGGCCTGCGCCTTGAGCATGAAGATCGGGACTGGATCTGTGATACGAACGATCCGCTTGATATCCCCACCTACGATCCCAAAGTGCATCTGAAGACTAGGCAGTTTGCGCAGGTCTTCATGAAGTGAGCACAACCGCCTTTAGTGGCCGTCCTCCGAGGGCAGTGATGGCTTCCGGTACGACAGCACTGGCGCGCTGTGTCCCCAATCATCGAGTGCGACCAACTCTATGCTTTGAAACTGCAGCGAACGGCGGAAATGCTCGCTGTGGTCACGGCCTTTCGAACCTTCTTCGCAAGGGCCAATCCAAGCCCGGCGCACACCAAAGGTTAGCCTTCTATCTGGCTCGCCATAATCGCGATGGCGCGTTGATAAACCGGCGCCGCATTCCATGCTTGGATTGCGCTAAAATTGCGCTGGCCTTCTTGATAGCCTTGGCCTGGCCGCCAGCCATTCTGGCGCAAAAAATTCGCAGTCGAAGCCATGGCATCTGTAAGGTTATTCAAGTCAACACGCCCGTCACCGTTACCATCGACGCCGTAGCGCAGAACGTTGCCCGGCAAGAATTGCGTATGTCCCAGCTCTCCATGCATCGCGCCGACCGAATTCGGGCTGATGATACCGCGATCCACCAGGGTGAGCGCTGCAAGCGCATGTTCGCTGAAAAAGGCTGTGCGGCGGCAGTCATAGGCAAGTGTTGCAATGGCCGAGAGGACGTTTGCATCGCCCATGAAATTCCCAAACCCGGTTTCCATTCCATGAATCGCGACGATCACCGCTGCTGGAACGCCATATGCACGCTCGAGCGAGTCGTAAAACGCAGGGTTTGCAGCGATCCGTTGCCGGCCTTGCCGCACAATCGTGTCTGCACCACGAACGCGCATGAACTCTTCAAGAGAATAGCTAAAGGAGCGCTGGTTGCGGTCTGCCGAAATCGTCCGCGTGGCGTATGTCGTGGCAGCCAGAGCTTGCAGCCCGGCCGGACCGATACCCGCGGCGGCAGCTTCTGCAGCGAATTCCTGCTGCCAGCGAGAGAAACCGGACGCGTCATTGCCGCAGGTCGCGGCCATAGCCGAGGAGGGCACACCGAGTAGAAGGCAGATCACTGTGGCACGGCGGATGGAATTGATCAGGCCTATGTGCATGGTGTCTTCCCACAGTGATTGGATGGCTTCAGCAACTTGCGAAAATCCTAGCATGGGCGAAGCGCGGGGAGGCAAGAAATCTTTCCGCGAATGCAGCACCCGCCAAAACATGCCTTTCGCATATTGCTGCCAGAGTTGAAATTCGTGACGCTGCCCGGAACCAGATTCCCAGTTACAATGGCGTTCGGTCCCGTCGAGATGGCGCATTTGCGGCGCATGTCCGCAACTAGGGTTGTGACGGCAGCGTCCTTGCTTACCGACCAATGCCGCCTTTGAGTCGGAAAGCCCGGTTTTCCCATTCATTGAAAAGCATTCGATTTTCGGATCAACACCGCTCGCAGAACCTGAGAGTCCGATAAGGAGGCTCCCACGGCAGTCACTTCGCTGTCGTGTCCGATGCTTTGCGAGAACGCCTTGAACGCCTCGCGCGATTTGTAGTGGCCGTCGCTCCGTTTAACGACGGTCCTGTGAAGGCTTTGCGGCCCGAAAGCCGGCAACTCTGCATTGACGAACGCGGTCTTGAACAGCGCGCGAAGTGTGCTGGTGTGGTTGTATGGCTCGCGCTCCAACCCGGTAACCGAGAAGCCTCCGGCGATGCACCCTTACTTGTGTACATGGAAGAACGCGGCATCCAGTGTTCGCGTCTTACGCGATGTTCTCGCGAAAGCGCCCAAGTGGGGGCACTCCACCGGATGTGATTGGATCAAGCCCGTCAATCCTACATCGCCAAGCCCTTATAAAAGGGCCTACGGGATGTCTCTAACCATATTCGGGAGGAGAAGTGGTGCCGCTGAAGGGACTCGAACCCCCGACCCCATCATTACGAATGACGTGCTCTACCAGCTGAGCTACAGCGGCTTACCGGCGGCGCTCATAGCAAGGCGCGCGCCGGTTGAATAGACCTAATTTCGGGATTCCTCGGCCACTTCGACCTCGACCGCGGCGGACGGTGATGACCCCTCATCCACAACGGTGACGTCAACCTCATCCACTGGCCCGTCCTGAACGACGTCAGCGTCTTCGGGTGTGTCGCGCTGGTCTTCCAATGCGCCCACGATCAAAGGCAGCATTTGAGTGGGTCCAGCCAATGCCGCCTCGGATTGCCGGACTTCGGACCATTCCAGCGTGTCGAAGCTGTCGCAATTCGCGCAGACCGGGCGCCAGTCTTCGTGGACGTGGCCACAATTGCCGCAAACCCATTGGTTCCCGCGTGATGCTGTAACGGCGCGCGCCAGCCAGCCGCGCACCACGCGGTCTTCGGCGCCTTCGCCACGCTCGATGGCCGCCATCAATGTCAGGGACCGCGCTGTCGGGCTTGTTTCCGCCAGATTGCCAAGCGCCTTGCGCGCTTCCGGGAAATCCTCGGCTGCGATCTGCAACTCCGCCTCCAGCATCTTGGTCTCGGGATGTCCGCGATGCTTGCCCAGCAGCGGCCGGAACCGGCGCAGACGCAGCGCAGGGGTTTCATCGGGTTCAATATCGGCAAAGGCTGCGGCCAGATCCGGATGCGGGGCCTGATCCCAGGCTTTGCGGATGGTTTTGACGGCTTGGCGCTTGTTACCCGCCTCGGTCGCCAGACGTGCCGACATCACGGAGGCCGGCACAAGGCCCGGGGCCAGTCGGCTGGCCTCGGCCACATCGCGGGTGGCGGTGACAACCTGACCATCGGCCATCGCTTCACGCGCATGGGCCAGCGCCAGAACGGCATCGCGGCGACGGTGCAGGTCACGCGGCACATTGCCTGACTTCAACGCCTGCGCCAGCGTTCCGCGCGCACCTTGCCAATCTTCATGCTTGGATTGCAGCGAGATCAGCGTGGTTTGCACTTCGGCATTTTTGGGGCGCAGCGCCAGCGCCTTCTCCCCAAGCTTGAGGGCCGTGTCGGTATCACCCTCTTCAAGCCGTTGCTTCATCAAGCCGCGCACGCCAACGAACCGGGTGCGATCATCCTGGACAAGCGCCTTGAACGTTTCGGTCGCCAGCGCCTTGTCGCCAACCATCTCCGCACCCTGCGCCTTGACCAGATTGGTCAACTCAGGCCGGTTGAGGTACTTGCCAGCACGCTCCGCCTTGCGGATTGCCAAGCGCCCTTCGCCAGCGGCCAATGCCATCATGCCGTCGCCCAAAGCCTCGAACCCCTTCCGCTCCGAGCGGCGGTCAAAATAGCGGCTGACCGCAGTCTCATCGCCGTTCAGGAACCGCAGCGTGGCGACCAAAAAGCCCACGACCTTGAAGAGGATCCACACGGCCAACAGCAGCACGAGCGCACCAATCACGGCCTTCACTGGCGTGATGATGTATTCCGTACCCAACACGATCAGTGTGCCGAGATTGTCCATCTCGAACAAAGCCGTCACGCCAAGCGTCAGCCCGACGACAATCATGATGAAAAGGATGATTTTCAGTAGCGACCAGAGCATGTCCCGCTCTCCTTAATTGTCGAGCGTGGCGGCAAGCTCCGCCAGGGCTGCATCTGCTTCGGCGCGGGTCTGAACCTGAGTGACCCAGTCGGCCAAGAGGCTGCGCGCGCCTTCGGGCAGGCTTTCGATTTCGGTCAGTGCAGAGGACAGATCACCGGCCTCAACAGCGGCCCCGACACGGCTGAGCACGGCATCAGGATCATCACCTTCGCGAGGCACAACGGACCGTCCGCCAAGCTGGTTCTGCAAGAAGGCACCCAGCCCGCCCATCACGCCATCTTCGGCGGTTTCGCGGTTGGCCTCTGCCAGTGCCGCGCGGGCTGCAGCCGGGTAGGCGGCTTGCAACTCTTCCAGCGTCGGCACACCTGCCTCGGCGACGGCTTGCAATTCATCCGGCACCTCAACGTCCATACCCGACAGCGCCTCGGCAAATGGATCACCGGCGGCCATTGCGATCTGCACACGGCTCAGCGCGGCCTGCGCTTGCGTTGCGGCAGCCGTGGCCTGCGCTTCGGCCTGCGCCTCGGCGATTGCGGCCTGCGCGGCGTCAGATGCGGCTTGCAATTCGGCAGCGGCGGCAGCCTGCGCGGCTTCTGCGGCGGCCACGGCCTCAGCGGCCGCGTTGCGTTCTTCCGCCAGCCGGCCTTCCAGCGCTTCCACGGCGGCAGCCATCGCGGCGCTGTCTTCGTCCACTTCGCCGGTGAAGACGGGGCGCTCCTCAAGGGCCACAACACGTCCCGTCAGCGCTTCAACCGCCGTGCCAACGCCTGCGACGTCAGACGCCACACCTTCAATCGCGCTCTCTACGCTAGACAGATCCACCTCAGGTGCTGCCGGCGGTTCAGCGGCGGCCAAGGCAGCAACCTGCTCCTGCAATCCGGCAATGGTGCCTTGCTGCGCCTCGATTTGCTCAAGGGCTGCCGTCAGGGCGGGGTCAACTTCAGGCGCTTCGCTGGGGCGCAGGCCGAACAAGGCTGCGCCATAGCCCAGAGCCGCTGCAACAACGCCGCCAATCAGAAGGGGGCCAAACCCGGGGCCGGTGCGTTCCACCACCCGTTCAACAGTGACGGGCGCGGGTTCGGCGGGTGTATCCTCCACCGGGGCGGTCTCTTCCACAATCTCGGTTTGGGCAGGGTCGTCCTCAACAGTTTCCGCTGCCGTCGTATCGCCCGGCTCAATCGTCACGCGGTCGCCCGGATCGGGTTCCGCCGCGACGGCGTCCTCGCCTAACGTGTCATCCCCCAGCAGAACCGTGTCGCCGCCCAACTCTTCACCTGAAGTCTCCGCAGCCACGCTCTCCGCTTCGGGCGAAACACTTTCTTCTGCGTCCGACTTGCGCGATTTCCGGCTGCCCGAACGGGAGGAAGTTTGCTTCGCCATATGCTGAGGCCCCTCATCTCTGTCATATTCAAGCTGTCAACGTACCGTGACAGGGGCTCCGAGTCAGCCCGGTTCAAACTGTCACGACGCAGCAGCGGCTTCTAGGGGGAATTCCGCCGCATTCCAAACGGTTCCAATGCCTTGCGCATTTCTGCGCCATTGGGGTGCGCAATCACCTGCGTGCGGGGCTGCATCGCTTCAGGAAGCGCGGCCTTCACGGCCTCGCTGAGCGCGAAAAGTATTGTGTTTTCAGAAGCTTCAGTGGCGGCCTCCGCAAACAGGGCCGCACTGCGCGGGGAGAACAGGGGCACAATCACCTGCGACTGCTCCAAAGCGCGGCGCAAGGCATCATTGGCTGGCACCTGGTTTTGCGCGTAGGCGGCAATCCCGCGCGCATCCAGGCCCGCGCGTTGCAGATGCCCCACCACATCGCCCCTCGTGTGCCGCCCATGCACATGCAAGAGAGGCCCCGCAGGGCGGCGGGCAATCAGAGCGTCAATCAAACCTTCCGCATTTGGCCCGACCACCTCCGCTGCAAATCCTGCATCTGTTGCGGACTCTGCGGTTCGCGGGCCGACGCAATAAGCGGGGAGGTCTGATTTTGGCAGGAACGGAACGGCGTTTTCAGAAGTCAGGATCAGGGCCGAAATGCCGTCCAACGAAACCGGTTCGTCTGTTGGCGCAATCTCCATTAGCGGTGCGATCACCACATCGAAGCCGTCCAACCCTTCCGCAAATCTCTCCGACGCCGCGCGCGGGCGGGTCAGCAGTAGGGTGGGGCGCGAGTGGACAGCCATGGGGCAGGGTGTTACCCCGCATGGGCTTGGCAGACAACGGCAGCCCGCCCCCATGACCCTGACCATCCTCGGCATCGAAAGCTCTTGCGATGACACCGCCGCCGCGGTCCTGCGTGGTTCAGGCGATGCGCCGCAAATTCTGTCGAACGCCGTCCGCAGTCAGACCGACCTGCACGCAGCCTTTGGCGGCGTCGTGCCTGAGATCGCTGCCCGCGCCCATGCAGAAGCGCTCGACCTGATGGTCGAACAGGCGCTGACACAGGCGGAGGTTTCATTGCCTGAGATCAATGCAATCGCCGTCACAGCTGGCCCCGGTTTGATTGGCGGCGTCCTTTCCGGTGTGATGGCCGCGAAAGGTCTGGCGATGGGTCTGGGCAAGCCGCTGATCGGCGTGAACCACCTGGCCGGTCATGCGCTCACCCCACGTCTTACGGATGGGATTGAGTTTCCTTACCTCCTCCTGCTCGTGTCTGGCGGCCATTGCCAATTCCTGCGGGTCGACGGGCCGGAGTCCTTCACGCGCCTTGGCGGCACCATCGACGACGCGCCGGGGGAGGCCTTCGATAAGGTCGCCCGCCTTCTGGGCCTGCCACAACCCGGCGGACCTTCGGTGGAAGGCGCCGCGAAGAACGGTGACCCGACCCGCTTCAAACTCCCCCGCCCCTTGCTGGATCGCCCCGGTTGCGACCTCAGCTTCTCTGGCCTCAAAACCGCTGTCCTGCGTGCCCGCGATGATCTGGTCACTGAGAAGGGCGGCATGACGGAACAGGACCGATCAGACCTCTGCGCCAGCTTCCAATTGGCCGTAGCAGACGTGCTGGCCGAGAAATCCCGCCGCGCGCTGGCCGAAGCAGACGTCACTGCCTTCGCCGTTGCCGGAGGCGTCGCCGCCAACAAGACCCTGCGCGCGCGGTTGGAAGGAGTCACCGACCTCCCATTCATCGCCCCGCCCATGGCACTTTGCACAGACAATGCCGCGATGATCGCCTATGCCGGGATGCTCGCGTTTGAGGTCGGGCGCACGGACGACATGACGCTCAAGGCGCGCCCCCGCTGGCCATTGGACGAAGCGGCAGCGCCCATGATCGGGTCAGGCAAGAAGGGGGCCAAGGCATGAGGTTGGATGTCATCGGGGCAGGGGCGTTCGGCACGGGCCTGGCCATCGCATTCGCTGAGGGCGGGATCGACGTGACTCTCTGGGCGCGCGACATCGAGACATTTGCGGGCGGCGAAAGCCACCGATTGCCAGGTCACAAACTGCCCATGAACATCCGCACGACCGACGATCTTGCGACTTGCACTGCGGAGACCGCTGTATTCGCGCTGCCGACCCAGACGCTCGGCGGCTTCCTGTCAGCCAATCGCCTTACCGCTCAAACAGCCATCTCCTGCGCGAAGGGCATCGACCGCGCCACCGGCCTAGGTCCAACGTCCCTCATCGCAGCTCATATCCCGCAGGTCGCGCAACTGACCGGTCCCAGCTTCGCCGCCGACATCGCCAAGGGTCTGCCCACTGCGCTCACGCTCGCCTGCGCCGATGATGCCCTCGGCGCGCATCTGCAAACTGCACTCAGCACGCCCGCTTTGCGCATCTATCGCACCACCGACGTGATCGGGGCGGAACTTGGCGGTGCGCTCAAAAACGTCATCGCAATCGCCGCCGGCGCCGTGATCGGCGCAGGTCTGGGCGAGTCCGCCCGTGCGGCCCTCATCGCCCGTGGCTTTGCCGAGATGACCCGCTATGCGACCGAAAAGGGGGCGCAGGCCGAAACGCTCACGGGCCTCTCCGGCCTGGGCGATCTGATCCTAACCTGCGGGTCCGAGCAATCGCGGAACTTTCGTTTCGGCCTAGCCTTGGCACGCGGCGAAACGCTCCCCGAAGGGACCACCGTCGAGGGCTTGCACACCGCCCGCCAACTCAGTGAAAGCGCCGCCGATACGCCCATTGCTGATACTGTCGCCGCCCTTGCTGACGGCAAACTCGACATCACTGGCGCGCTCGATCATCTTCTCAACCGTCCCCTCAAACCGGAGTAAGCCATGCTTGTTGCCATCATCGCCACCGACAAACCGGGCCACCTTCAGACCCGCCTCGACAACCGCGACGCGCATCTCGCCTATGGCAAGGACAGCGGCAAATTGGTGATGGCGGGGCCGATGCTGGATGACGACGATCAGATGTCCGGCAGCCTTCTGGTGATCGAGGTCGACACCATGCAAGACGCCTACGATTTCGCCGACAACGACCCCTACGCCAAGGCCGGTCTGTTCGAGAAGGTGAGGATCGAAAAGTGGAAGAAGGTGATCGGCTGATGCGCTACTGGCTGTTCAAGTCCGAACCTTCAACGTGGAGCTGGGATCAACAGGTCGCCAAAGGCGAGGCAGGTGAAGAATGGGACGGCGTTCGCAACTACCAAGCCCGCAATTTCATGCGTGAGATGGCAGTGGGCGACCGGGGCTTCTTCTACCATTCACAAAAGGAAAAGGCCGTTGTCGGCATCGTTGAGGTTTGTGCCGAGGCGCACCCCGACAGCACAACGGACGATGACCGTTGGGAATGCGTGGACATCAAGGCAATTGAACCTGTGCCGACGCCAGTGACGCTCGATCAGATCAAGGCCGACGAGCGGCTGGCGGACATGGTTCTGGTGAAGAATTCCCGCCTATCCGTCCAGCCCGTGACCGAGGATGAGTTCAAGATAATCTGCACCCTCGGCGGTCTGTAGGCAGCGCTCAGTTCAACGAGGCTGTGGCGAACAAAACGCTGAAATCCTCGCACCAAATGACGATCGAGCCATAGGCGCTCGCGTCGACATTTGCAGGCACTTCGTACACCTGCGTGCCCTGTGGCGATTGCAGGGATCCCAGCGAAACCCACTGGCTTGCAAGAACTGCGCCGCTGGTCGCAGGGGAGCCGTCCACCACCAGCCAGACCTCGAGGTCCGGGCCCGGCGTAACCGAGAATTCGCTTAGCTGCAGGACAGTGCGGCCATCGGAGGTTTGTGCAAGCGTGGCCGTCCCATCACCTTGATGGCGTGCGTCAGCGTCCACGAATTGACCTGACGCAATCGCGGTTGCGGTGCTTTGCGCCTCCGCAGGCGGTGTCAAACCACCAAGACCGGCAAGGCCGACGCATAGGGCAAGGGAAAGGGTGAAAACGCGCATGGCTTGTCCTCCGGCACGAGATGAGTTGCCGGAAGCCTAGTCGCGTGTGGGATGAAAAAGAAAATCACGTTCCCGGCAAACTTGCGTGAGCAGGCCGATCTTAGACACAAAAAATGGGGGGTTCCGACCCCTTGGAACCCCCCATCCACCCACGCGCGGCCTCGCTCCGCTGGTGTAACTGAATCTTGGGTCCGCCTTCCTGGCCGGACACGCGCGTTATGGCAGCTTCGCCGCTTTGCAGCAAAGAAATAGCCCGTGGCATTTGACCTAAATGCTAGCGCTCAGCGGGCGGAATATGCGCCAATCGATCCGACATGTCCGCCACCTGTTCTGCGCTCCACTGCGAATGCACCCGCACCGTGCTGGCGGGTTGATGCCCCAACCCAAGTGTCTTGCCCGCGCGATGCGCCCCACGGGGCCGGATCGGGCGCGGCTGAAACCCTCCACCGCAGGTCGGGCAGACGTTACGCAGAACCTTCTCCACGCATTCCGCGCAATAGGTGCATTCGTAAGAGCATATACGCGCCTCCGCGGTATCTGGCGGCAGGTCCTTGTCACACCATTCGCAATTCGGTCTCAACTCCAGCATCGCGCCCTCCTCAAACGAAAAAGGCCCGCCCGATTTGGGCAGGCCCTGCATCTGCATAAAGCGTTACGCTTAGCTGTAGACGCTCTCTTTGCCGAAATGCTTGGTCAGCATGTAGTAGACCACGGCGCGGTACTTGTTGCGCTCGGAACGGCCATAGGTCTCGATCACCGAGTTGATCGCGTTCATCAGATCGGGGCTGTCGGGCAAACCCAGCTTCTTCATCAGGAAATTGTTCTTCACCGTTTCCAGTTCGCCTTCCTGGGTCGCTGCCACAGTCGATGCATCTGCGTCGTAGATCGACGGGCCGCAGCCGATGGTGACTTTTGTCAGCAGCGCCATGTCCGGCTCCATGCCGCACTTGTTCTTCAGATCGTCTGCATATTGCGCGATCAGATCGTCACGTTTGCCCATGGGTTGGTTTCTCCCCCGTTAGTGTTTTCATGTCTCGCACCGGACCTTCCGGTCTGGCTCGCGCGGAGGTTAAACGCGGCCACCCTATTGAAGGAAGAAAAAGTTGCAGGGAAAAACGTCCCGGCGGTCCCCTGCGCTTATGCTGCAACAAGCGGCGAGACTTCGCCTTCACGCAAAACATCCGCCGCGTAGGCCTTGCGGCCAAAGACTTCGCGGACCATCGGCTCAAAATATTCCAAGGGTTTGCTGTCATAGTCAGGATCGAAACTCGACTGATCCCAGCGCTCGCAAAAGGTCGCGCAGCTCTCGAAACAAGGATGGTCCCGGTAGCGGTCCCGCGCATTGCGGTCCCAACCGTAGTGGTGACCGTAATAGAGCATCTGGAACAGTCCGTGATGCTCGACCACCCAGGCCACATCCCACCGCACGAAAGGCCGGATCACCTCCGCCGACATGCGGTCATGGTTTTGCGGCGCAAGGCCGTCGCCAATGTCATGCAAAAGCGCGCCGACGATCCAGTCGATATCCGCCCCGTCCCGTTCCGCGCGCGTGGCGCTCTGCAGGGCGTGCTCCAGCCGCGTGATGCGATAGCCTTCCAGCGTGACCTCTCCCTGACGGCGCAACTCGTCCATCACCCGGTCACCGGTCAGGGCAAGGAACGGCTTTTCCTTACGCTCAAGAAGCTCGTAGTCTTCTTTGGTCCCGTCCCTCATCTGGGTGAAGCTGACTGTCTCGGTCATCTCGCGATTCTCCTCCGCCGTGACCGGATCGTTTCATGTTTTCTGCATTGCGTTAACCCATTCGCAACCCTGCCATAGGACACCATATGGCGGTTAACCCCTGCAAGCCGCGTCACCCGCGGTTTGCATGCTCAAGATGACAGTCTCTGTCAGAGGTCCCAAGACCACCCCCTCATTGGGTGCAGGATGTCTGGCTCGGATGCGCAACGTTCCGGGCGTGTCGGGTGAAATCCGGCGCGTCAGCGACTGCCGCTCAGCGCGGCGCCGCGTCTTCTTTCGTGTCTCGCGGCCCTCTTTGCGCCGCTCCCCAGTCCGAGGTTCCCTTCAACGCCCGTCAAACACGACGGAACCCGGACGCATCACTGCATCCGGGCCCCCGTCGACGTGTGGTCTGACGAAAGATTGGCGTTAGCCGATGACGTGATCGTCCGGCAGCGCTTCAAGGTCGCTTTCATCGGTCTCCGGCATGGCTTCCAGCTCTTCTTCGGTGAAGCCATCCAGCAGCAGCGTCTCGTCTCCGCCCATGGAGAATGCGCCAAGCGGAAGGGCCACCGTGTATTCGCCCAGACCAAGGAAGCCACCGATACCGATAACGGCTTCGTAGCCGTCGGCGGTTTCGATGATGTAGTCGATCTCGCCCACGTCATCTTCGTCCTCGCCAGCGATGGAATGCACGTCCATGCCGATGATGTCACCGACGGTCATGCCACTGAACATGGACGTGTCGCGCACGTCGCGGTCTGTGATGAGGCCTGCGGTTGCAAGATCGGACTCGGTCTCAGTCTCCGTATCCATGTCCGCATCGGCCGCTGCCTCAGCGTCTTCATCCGTGTCCATATCGGTTTCAGCGTCGGTGTCCGTCTCCGCGTCAACAACGGGGGTTTCAACAACGACTTCAGCGTCAGTTTCCGTATCCGTGTCAGTGGATTGCGCGAAAGCGGCGCCGGACAGAGCGACAAGGGCAACGGTTCCAAGAAGGGTGTGCTTGAGGGTCATGGTTCTCTCCGAAATGTGGGTGCCAGCCGGCGGCCGGCGATGCTTTTCAAACCCGCCGCCCGACCGATAGGTTCCCAGTATCAGTAGAAATTCGCTATATTTTTCAGTGAATTAAACTAGTTTAATCGGACCGTTCAACGCGGCGAACACGTCGAGGGTTCCACAAAAAAGCGCCGCGCCCCGGATGTGGGGCGCGGCGCGCAAGAAGTCGCCGATGGCGAGTGGTCAGTAGCGGTAATGCTCTGGCTTGAACGGCCCGTCCTGCGGCACGCCGATATAGTCGGCCTGTTCCTTGTCCAGCTGGGTCAGCTTCACACCGATCTTTTTCAGGTGCAGCATCGCTACTTTCTCATCCAGCTTCTTGGGCAGGATGTAGACCTGATTGTCGTAGGCGGCTGTGTTGTTCCACAGCTCCATCTGCGCGAGCACTTGGTTGGTGAAAGACGCCGACATCACAAACGACGGATGGCCGGTGGCGTTGCCGAGGTTCAGAAGACGGCCTTCGGACAGCAGGATAAGACGATTGCCGTTCGGCATCTCGATCATGTCCACCTGGTCCTTGATGTTGGTCCATTTGTGGTTTTTCAGCGCTGCGACCTGAATCTCGTTATCGAAGTGACCGATGTTGCCGACAATCGCCATGTCCTTCATCTCGCGCATATGCTCGATGCGGATCACGTCCTTGTTGCCAGTCGTTGTGATGAAGATGTCGGCGTCCAGGTTCTCTTCCAGCAGCACAACTTCGAACCCGTCCATCGCCGCCTGAAGCGCGCAGATCGGGTCGGCTTCCGTCACTTTCACGCGGGCACCTGCACCACGCAAGGAAGCGGCAGAGCCTTTGCCCACATCGCCGTAACCCATGACGACGGCGACCTTACCGGCCATCATCGTGTCGGTGGCGCGGCGGATGCCGTCGACCAGCGACTCCTTACAGCCGTACTTGTTGTCGAACTTCGACTTGGTGACAGAGTCGTTCACGTTGATCGCGGGGAACGGAAGCTGGCCGTTCTTCTGCAGATCATAGAGGCGATGCACGCCTGTCGTGGTCTCTTCCGACACGCCTTTGATCTGGTCACGCATCTTGGTGAACCAACCGGGGCTGGCTTCCATGCGCTTCTTGATCTGCGCCTTGATGACCTCTTCTTCTTCGGATTGCGGGACGGGGATAATCTCTTCGCCCGCCTCGGCGCGCGCGCCCAAAAGAATGTAAAGTGTCGCGTCGCCGCCATCGTCGAGGATCAGGTTCGGCCCGTCGGGGAACATGAACGACTGGTCCAGGTAATCCCAATGCTCTTCCAGCGACTGGCCCTTCACCGCAAAAACCGGGATGCCCGCCTTGGCAATCGCCGCCGCCGCATGGTCCTGGGTCGAGAAGATGTTGCACGAAGCCCAACGGACATCCGCGCCCAGATCCACCAGCGTCTCGATCAACACTGCCGTCTGAATGGTCATATGCAAGGATCCGACAATCCGCGCGCCGGCCAGAGGCTTCTCCGCGCCGTATTCCTCACGCAGGGCCATCAGGCCCGGCATTTCGGTCTCGGCAATGTCGAGTTCCTTGCGGCCAAACTCGGCCAGTGCGATGTCCTTGACGACGTAATCACTCATATATCCTGCCTCCTGTGGGCCGCGTCCAAAATCGGAATTCGACGCCCCCATAACAGCGCCGCGAATATTGAGCAATGCGGCGTGCTGGACTGCCGAGAATTGCACAGAAAAGGGCCGCCCCACAGCTTGGGGGCGACCCTCAACGATCTCGCAATTCAGCCGGACTTACTTGTCGCTGGCTGGCCCTTCCTGCGTGTTGGGGCCCTTGGGGCCACCTGCGCCGGGGGGCGGTGTCGTGGTCGGCGTCTGGCCGGGGCCTGCGCCGTCGCCTTTTCCTGTTTTACTCATAAACAAATTCCTCCGTTCAATCAGTGGTTGCGTTTGAAGGCTAACCCGACCCACGCGAAATTGCCTAGAACTTTCCGAAAAGGCCCCGAGCCCCTTTCATCTTGCCAGAAAAACCTCGGGGGCTTGGGGGCTGGCCCCCAAACCGGACTTTGATAAAACGCTGTGACGCCAATCGGAGCGCCCCATGCCCAAACAACAACCCCGCGCCTGGCAGCGTATGCTGTCCGGCCGCCGCCTTGATCTTTTGGACCCTACGCCCGTGGATATCGAGATTGAGGATATCGCCCACGGGCTAGCCTTCGTCGCGCGCTGGAACGGGCAGACCCATGGCGATTACGCTTATTCCGTGGCCGAGCATTCGATCCTTGTGACCGACATTCACGCTCGATTGGCCCCCGGCGCGCCGGTGAAATGGAGGTTGGCGGCGTTGCTGCATGACGCGCCGGAATATGTAATCGGTGATATGATCAGCCCGGTGAAAGCCGCCGTTGGCCCCGGCTACGGCGCGTTGGACGACAGGCTCACCGCAGCGATCCATTTACGCTTTGGCCTGCCTGCCGCGCTGCCTAAGGCGGTGAAGGCCGCGATCAAACGGGCGGACAAAGTCTCGGCCTGGCTGGAGGCCACGCAACTGGCCGGTTTCACGCAGGCCGAAGCTGACAAGTTCTTTGGCAAGCCTGACCCCGCCGTGATCGACGGCCTGACCCTGCGCCTGCGCCCCCCGTCCGAGGTGCGTGCCGAATTCACCGCGCGCCACGCGGCGTTGATGGAGGCCTTATGATAACTGTCCGCAAAGCCCATGACCTAGACGCGCGCGAGATGGCGGAGATCCTGAACGAAGTGATCCAGATCGGCGGCACAACTGCACTGACCGGCGAGATCGAGGCGCAGTATTTCATCGACCGTATGAAAACGGACCCCGAGACATCTTCCTGGCTGGTCGCTGAAACGGCAGAAGGGGCGATCGTGGGCTTTCAATGGTTCACGAAAGGCGAGGGGTATCTGCCGCCCGAGGCCGCCGAGATTGCGACCTTTGCAAAGCCGGGCCAGCAGGGACTTGGCATCGGTTCAAAGCTGATGGATGCGACGAAAGCCGCCGCGAAAGCGCAGGGCTATAAATGGATCAACGCCAATATCCGCGCCGATAATGAAAGTGGGCTGACGTACTACCAGTCCCGCGGGTTCGAGGATTATGGCAAGATCGAAGGCTATCAGATGGCCGACGGGAGACGTGTCGACAAGATCCTCAAGCGCTTCGATCTCTAGAGCGTTTCGTGCAGGAAAGGGATTTGGGCCTGCACACCTGAGACGCTTTACTTATACCCTGCTTCACAGGATGCCGGTCTGGCGCAACCACCGCCGGCGGTCTTGTTCATCCCGCTGGCGTTGCGCGGATGTGCGATGATCATAGGTCGACCAATGGTCAGGCGCATCCCAGTTACGCTCCTGCCGCGTTGCGATTTTCAGTGAGTTTGCGAGAATTCCAAACATGGCGTGTTCCTTTCGGGTTCATGCCATCTTGATATCCCCTTGCGCCGTTTGGGCCGAATCTGCAATCCTGACAATATATCAGATGAGGTAACATATGGATTGGCGTGACATCCCCTCCCTCTCGGCGCTGCGCGCGTTTGAGGCCGCTGCGCGCCTCGGCTCGCTGTCCGAGGCGGCGCGCACGCTGAACGTGACCCATGCGGCTGTCGCGGCCCATGTCCGCACGTTGGAGGCCGAGTTCGGCCAACCCCTGCTGACGCGGTCGGGCCGTGGAATGGTGCCAACGCAGGCCGGTGCCGAACTGGCCCGCGATCTTGGCACTGGCTTTGCAGAGATTGCTGCAGGCGTCCGCGCCGCGCGGCAGGGGCGGGAGGATCGCCCCGTGATCCTGACCACGACACCCAGCTTCGCGCAAAGCTGGCTGATGCCACGCCTTGCGGCTTTCTGGTCCGACCATCCGGATGTGCCGCTGACCGTGCAAACCGATCATTCCATGATCGACCTGCGCCGGGAGGGCGTGGACCTAGCCATTCGCCACGGCAAAGGGCCTTGGCCGGGTTTGGAGGGAACCGTCCTCACCCGCGCGTCCATGGTGATCGTCGCGCAGCCTGGCCGTTTCGAGATGCCTTTTGAATGCTGCTCGCCTGAGGCCTGGGCCCATGTGAAGACGCTGCCCTGGCTTCACGACATGTCACATTCGGAGTTCAACAAGCGTCTGATCCGCCTCGGCATCGAACCGGAAAAGCTGAAGATGACAAAACTGCAATCCAATGCCCTGATCCTGCCTGCCTGTCGCGCGGGCGCGGGCGTTTCAGCGCAACCCGCGGCCTTGGTCGAACAGGACATCGAAGAGGGAAGGCTGGAGGTTTTGGCCGAAGAAACCATGAGCGATATGGCCTATCACTTGTTGCACTTGCCCGGTCCACTCAGCCGCCGCGCGCAGACATTCGTGACCTGGTTGAAACGGGACTTGAAGCGCGCGTCGAAAGCGGGCTGACTGGGCGGAACAACAGGAGCAGACATGGCCAAATTCAAAGGTTTCGTGCGGATCGCCTCCAGCTACGATCTCATGGAGGTGCGCATGGCCGTCGCCGCATTGGAAGGTGCGGACATCATGGCGATTGCGCCCGGCACAGAGCTTTCAAACACCATGCTCCACGCAAGTCTCGCCTTCGGGCCGATGGAAATCCACGTTCCGGCCGACAAAGCGGATGAGGCTGCGGCCCTTCTGAACGCGGTTGCGGCGGGCACCGTTATTCCGCACGATCAACGCGACCTTGTGGAAGACCCCGAAGACCCGCCCGAACCCCTGCGCACGGATGCCACGATTGGCGACAAGATCCGCAATCTGCTTGGCTTTCTTGTCGGCGGTGTCTCGCAACCCTTGAAGGGAATGCTTGTCGAAAAGCGCGAGCGAAATCGCCGCGATTAATTGACGGCCAGCGGTGCGCAGGTTTCCCCGGCCTGGCCCGGTGATCCGGGCGAGCCGTGGCCCACAAAAGACCCGTTCCGGAACACCAGAAGCGGTCCGTCTCGCCACCGTGCAGCGGTCACATTGGAGCGGTCGCAGGGAAGCAGGGTCGGCGCGCTGCCTTGAAGGCGTGTCATCGTTTCAATCACTCCGGCCTGTGCCCGCCCGAAGTCGATCCGCTGGCCGGAGCCAACAACATCGATCCCGCGTGCATCAAAGGCAACGGGATAGACGGGGCCATCGGGCACAGAGGGCGCCGCACCACCGATGCAGGCGCCCAGAAGCAGGGGAAAGGCGTATGCGACCCTCACCGGGGGGAGCGTTTTGCGAGGATGCGCTGCAATGTCCGGCGATGCATGTTCAGCCGCCGCGCCGTCTCGGACACGTTTCGGTCGCACAACTCATAGACACGCTGAATATGCTCCCACCGCACGCGATCCGCGCTCATCGGGTTCTCTGGCGGCGGGGGCATTTCCTCTTCCTCGGCGAGAAGGGCGAAGGTGATGTCGTTGGCGTCGGCGGGCTTTGACAGGTAATCCGTCGCGCCCATCTTCACCGCAGCCACGGCGGTCGCAATCGCGCCATAGCCGGTCAGCACGACGATCCGCGCATCCGGGCGCTTTTCGCGCAGGCGTTCCACGACATCGAGGCCGTTGCCATCCTCAAGCCGCAAATCAACCACGGCATAGGCAGGCGGACGGGCGGTTGCGATGGCCGATCCCGCCGCGACGGAACCGGCGGCCTCAACCTCGAAACCCCGCTTCTCCATCGCCCGCTCAAGGCGGCGCAGAAACGGTTCGTCATCATCAACGATCAGCAGTGATTTATCTGGGCCGATGTCCCGGAGGCTGCGGTCGGTCGTGGCCATTGCGGTCGTCTCCTCTCATCCCTCCCTCTAAGTTATAGGAATATCGGGAAAATGGTCAAACGGTCGCAGGTGAAAAGACTGTTTGCGCAAACAGAAAAAGGGCGCCGCGATGGGCGCCCTTTCTGGATCAGTTGCTGTAGGATCAGACGGCTTCGTCGATCCACTTCTGAAGCGCGGCCTTGGGCGCGGCACCCACCTTGTTGGAGACGACTTCGCCGCCGTTGAACATAAACAACGCCGGGATGCCACGCACGCCAAGCTGCATCGGCGCGTTCGGGTTCTCGTCCACGTTGACCTTCACGATCTTCACGCGGCCTTCATATTCGGTGGAAAGCTCTTCCAGCGCGGGGCCGATCTGCTTGCAGGGGCCACACCATTCGGCCCAGAAATCGACAACGACAGGAATGTCGGACTGCTTCACTTCGGCGTCGAAGGTGGCGTCGGTGACGGCGGTGGTAGCCATGGTTTGCCCTCCAGGCACATTTGAATCGGAGTCGGAAGCTATGGGTGGGGGTCGCTCGGGTCAAGCACCCCTAGCGCTTTTCAACGCGGCGGACACGAGATCGTGTGGCAGTTCCATCAATACGCCAGTGCGCGACCAGAGGATCGCGGTGGCAATTTCCCGATCCGGATAAACGGCTTGCAGCAATTCTGCGTAGGCTCCCATCTGGCGCAGCAGGCCATCGGGAACGGCGTCGGCGCTGGTTGGGACGGTGGCGTTTGTCTTGAAATCCACCGCCATAACGCGGTGTGGCTCCACAACCAGCCTGTCGATGATTCCAAGCATTGGGGCGTCCAGCGTGGCCGAATAGCCGGTGATTTCAACCTCGGCCAATGTGTCCGGCGCGAAGATGTGAGACAGGCCGGGGTCGGTCAGAACGCGCGTCGCCTCGTCCAGCATAGGGTGCAGTTCAGCCTCGGTCACGTCCGACGCATGCAGCGCGGCAATTCCCGGCGCTGCGGCTGGCCAAGCGGGCGCAGGCAGGCGCGGCAGATGTTCGAGCAGCAGATGCGTGATTGACCCGCGCCGCATCGCAACTGAGCTTTCATCACCCGCACCGGGCAGAGCCTTTGCCCCGCCCAGATCGGACGGCGTCCGCGCTTTTTTGTCTTTCGCGGGCTGTTTCACCCGCTCCGTCACCCAAGCTGGCAGGGCAACGCCCGTGTCATGGCTCTCGTCCGGTTGGGGCACAGAAGTCCAATCGCCCGTCTGGATGCGCAGGCCATGTCCGTCCAGCCCTGGCACCTCCAACGGTGCGGCACCACCAATCTGCATGGCGTCTTCGACGATTTTGTACCAGCAGGAGGCAGGCTTCTTTTCGCTGCCCAACTTGCCCGCCGCCGCCACGATCAGCCAGCTTTCGGCACGGGTCAGCGCGACGTAGAGTAAGCGATTGGCCTCTTCTTCCTCGCGGATTTTGGCGGCTTCCTTGGCCTCCAACACACCGTCGCTTTCCTCACCGGATTTGGGCGACCAAACCACTGGACCACCCTCGGGTGAAAGCAATCTGACCCGGCCACCCTGGCCCCGATATTCGGCACAATCGGGCAGGATAACCACGGGCGCTTCTAGGCCCTTGGCCCCGTGAACAGTCATCACGCGGATCTGCCCCTCGGCTTGGCTGAGGTCGCGCTTTACCTGCACGTCGCCGGATTCCAACCAACCCACAAAGCCCGTCAGGGAGGGCACTTCGCTGGCCTCATAGCTGAGCGCTTGGGCCAGCATTGCGTCCACCGCATCCTCGGCTTCTGGCCCCAAACGTGCGATCAGACGGCGGCGGCCATCATGGCGGATAAGGGCACGTTCCAGAAGGTCATAAGGGCGAAGAAAATCGGCCTGATTGAACAGATCCCGCAAGATTGCATGGGCTTCGGGGAACTCATCTTTCCGGTCACGGAGGGCGGACCACAAATAGCCTGCTCGCCCATGGGCCAACTCGTAAAGCTCCGCCTCGCTCAGCCCGATCAGCGGCGAGCGCAATACGCAAGCCAGCGAAAGATCATCCTCGGGCGTGGCGAGGAACCGGCACAGGGCCAGCAAATCCTTCACGGCCAATGGTGAGGTCAATTGCGATCGGTCCACACCAGCGACGGGCAGGTCACGCGCTTTCAACTCAGCAATAATCTTGTGAAACAGCGGTGAACGGCGGCGCACGAGGATCAGGATATCGCCCGCCGTCACAGGCTTGCCCGGCGCGTATTCCACCGGATTCTCGATCATGTCCTTGATGCGGAGCGCGACATTTTCCGCGAGTTTGGAGGAATGGTGATCCTCGCTCACCAAATCCTGCGGATCGTCCCAGTTGGGCTTCTCGACCTTCTCTGCCGGCGCGATGTGCGGCCAAAGATCGACCCGGCCCGGTTTGTCCGAGAAGAACGCTTCATGCTGAACCTGTTGCCCCAATCCCGGCGCGCCAAGTCGGGTGGCGACACGGTCAACGAGCGCAAGGATCGGCGGAGCCGAGCGGAAAGAGTGGATCAACGCAGCGTCTTGAAACGGAGCTTCAATCGCGCTCAGGCGCGCCTCGAAGTAATCCCGCATCCGATCGAATTCATCCGGGTCCGCGCCCTGGAACGAATAGATCGACTGCTTCTTGTCGCCCACGACGAAGATCGTGCGCTCCACATCCGTGCGCGCGCCTTCGCCTGCCGCGAAATCCTCTGCCAGACGTTTGACAATGTCCCATTGGCGCGGCGACGTGTCTTGCGCTTCATCTACAAGAATATGGTCAATCCCACCGTCCAGCCGGAACAAAACCCATTGCGCCACACGCGGGTCCGAAAGAAGCGCGCGGGTCTTGTCGATCAGGTCGTCGAAGTCGAGCCACCCACGCGCCTGTTTGGCGGAGGCATAGGTGGGGAGGAAGACATCGGCGAAACGATGCAGCGCGTTCGTGCGGATTGCAGTGAGATAGCCGGTGCGCAACGTGCGGGCCTCCGCCAGCCGCTCTGCCAGCGCGTTCACTTCCTCCATCGTGTCACCAATCGCACTGCGCACCTTTGCATTGGCGATGGCATCAATGCGCGGCTCACCCATTTTCGCGCCGGATTGGTAGACGAAGATCGCCTCAAGGGTTGCGATGGTTTCAAGTGTTGGCCTGCCCCAAGGGATGGCCTTCAACTTGTCAGAAAGGGCGACATGGGTCTTCGTGTTTGGATCGAGATGCGTGCAAATGACTTGCGCGATGTCTTCCTCATCACCCTGCAAAACGGACGAGATGATCTTCGTTTCCGTCAGGCCGGGATCAATGCCCACCCAATCGCAGATATCCTCCCAACACGCGGTCGGCGTCATCGTCTCTGCCTTACCCGCCACGGCGCGAGCCAATGTGATAGCGCCTTCATCGTCGGACAGATGTTCCGCAATCAGGCCTAGGGCGGCGCGCCCGTGATCGTCTTCGGCCATCTGATCAAGCAGGTTGGATAGAAGCCGCGTCTGCACCCGTTCGTCGATCTCGATGAAGGCCGGGCTGACCTGAGCCTCCAGCGGGAAGCGACGCAGCACAGACGAACAAAAGGAGTGGATGGTCTGAATTTTCAGTCCACCCGGCGCCTCAATCGCGCGGGCAAACAGCGTGCGCGCAGTGTCGAGGTGGTCGTCCGTCAGCGCATCCACACCGATATCGGCCAAGGTCTGGCGCAGCACTGCATCGTCTTTCATCGCCCACTCGCCGAGACGCTCAAACAGACGGTTCTGCATCTCCATCGCGGCGGCTTTGGTGTAGGTCAGGCACAGGATACGTTCGGGCCGCACGCCCGCCAGCAATAGCCGCGCCACGCGGTCTGTCAGAACGCGAGTCTTGCCGGACCCTGCATTGGCCCCCAGCCAGGTCGACATATCGGGTTGCGCTGCGCGGGTCTGGGCAAGGGTGGCATCATCCATCGCGCGCCCCTCCGACCGGGATCACCTTGGCCTCTTGCGTCTCGTCCCATTCGCCAAGCCGGGCGAGATGGTCGTAATCCCCCTCAAACCGCGTGTCCTTCACGGACCGTCGTGAGGGGAAGCCAACTTGCTTCAAACGGTAATGGGTTATGAGCGTTTTCAGCCCATCCATGACCTGCGCGAAGGTCTCATCATCGACGGGCTGCTCGCGGATTTCCGGCTTTGTGCCCAACCCGATATAGGCCAGCATTGCGACCTCTAGCGGACGTTCGGCAAAGGCCCCGCCACGGGCCATCAGCCCCTCGATCAGAAGCTGCTTGTTGTAGGCAATTTCCTGTTTGTCGGTCGGCAAGTTGCCGGTCTTGTAATCGTAGATCGCGACACGCCCGTCAGGCAGCCGGTCAATCCGGTCGCCCTTGCCGGTCAGACGCAGTGACAGGTCCGGAATATCCCAGTGCTTGGATTGCTCCAGCATCCAGGGCTCGGCCAGATCCCTTAGTTTCGCCTCCTGCTCCAGATACCACGGCAGGATGCGATGCAGCCGCGCGCGCCAGAATTGGCGAGTGGCGGGCCAAGGCGCGTCTTGTAGAAGAATTCGCTCTGCTATGTTGGAGAACTGCGCAGGCGCATCCTGTGTCAAAGCCTCGGACGTTTCGCGTACGAAATCCTCAAGGATGGCATGCACGACATTGCCCCGCAGCCGCGCATCCGGGCTGGCGCGCAGGGGATCAATCGGGCGCAGGTTTAGGATACGGCGGGCGTAGATCGCGTAGGGGTCGCGGATCAGGCGTTCGATGTCTGTCACCGAAAGCTGCGTCAGGCGCGGACCTGTCTGCGGCGCGGGCGCGGGGCGTGGGGCCGGCGGCTCCGACGCCTCAGGGCGCGTGAGGGCGGCGGTTTTGGCAAGCCATTCTTCGCCACGGGCGCGCATGTCTGCCAAAGCCTGAGCAGACTCGGCGCTGGCCCCGCCGAGAAGGTTCACCAGCCGGTTGACCCAGCGGGCGGGAACCGTGTCCGTCTCATCATCGCGTTTGGAGCGGCTCAGCCAAACCTCGCCACCGGCGATGCCCTGCTGGAAATCATGCGCGCTCAGCCCGATCACCCGGTCGGGCAGGCGCAGCCCGGCCTCCGCCCGCAGCGGCCGGTTTAACCACGGATCCGCTTCCGCCGCGCCGGGCCATGTACCCTCGTTCAACCCGGCGAGGATCGTGATGTCAGCCCCCTGAACGCGGGCTTCCTGCGTTCCCCAGATCAGCACATCTGCATGGGGGCGCAGCGCGAAACGAACCTCGCGGTCATGGGCGAGCGAGGTGAAGAAATCCGCATAGTCACGTGCCGACATTGCCCCGCCATAGGGTGCATCGGCGGTGAGGTCGGCCATCAATCGCGCGGCTTCCCGGCCCGCTTCCTTTTCGTAAAGCTCACCGCTTTCATCCGTTCCCGGGCCAGCGGCAAGGCTATGTGCAAGTGCCATATGCGCCTCAAGATGCTGCGCGATGGGGCGCGGGCCTTGCCGTTCGTTTACGGAGAGAAAGGGGGCAAGCCATTCGGCCCAGGCGACGGCACCTTCGTCATCCTGCCGCTCATGCGCCCAAGACAGCACGGCTTCGGGGGTCGGAAAGGCGAGGCCTTTGCGTAGCTTCTGCAACTCGAAATCGTTGACACGGCGGGTATGATCGCCGCGCTCCGCACCGGTATGACACAGGGGATGTTTGAGCAAGGCGACGAGCGTTTCCGCTGTCATCGGTTCTGTCCGTGCCTCGGCGACTTGGCGCAGTAAGCGACCGGGTGCGGTTTGGGCCAGCACGTCGCCCGCGGAATCGTCGGGCTTTACCCGCCACCGATCAAGCTGAGCCGTGACCTTCCGCGCCAGCCGTCTATCGGGCGTGACAAGGGCGGCGCGCTGCCCGTGTTCAATCGCGTCGCGCAACCGCAAGGCAATCGCCGTTGCCTCGGCCTGGGGGGAGGGGGCCTCCAGTAATGTGACGCCTGCCATCGCGCCAGTAATGTCGGGAAGTTTTGGGCCCTCCGTGCGCCATTGGTTGGTCACGGGCGCGGGTCGTAGCGCTAGCGAGACAACTGCATTCCGCGCGGGCTGGGCAGGCGCACTCTCGCCCCAAAGCGTGACGGCCGCCGGGTCAATCCCGGCCTCATCCAGCACGCGGGCAAGGCGGTATTGGGGATGATCTTCGCCCGCCAGTTCCCGCTTGCGATCCTCCAGCAGTCGTCGCCACACCGCGCGCGGCAGATCAGTATCAAGCCCCGGCAGGATTACAGCGCCTTGCGGCAGCGCTGCCACCGCCTGCATCAGCCGGAACGTTGCACGGCGTGAGCCGGTAGAGCCCGCAACAATCATCGGATGGTCCGGCGGGTCTTGCCGCCACTGGGCGATCAGTCGGTCCACCACCATGGCCTGCCGCGCTTCGGGGATCAGACGGTCATCTTGCGCCATCAGGGCCGAGGCGATGCCGAGGAACTCCCGCGCGCGGTCCCAATGCTCAGAATGCCCACCCATATCGAGAGCCATCAGGTCGGCGGGGCTGGCACCTTCTTCCACCATCTCGCCCATGAAATCAGCAAGGCTGTCGGCCAGATCATACAGCGCCGCGCGGGGGGCGAGGTCGGGGTTTGCGTCGATCAACTGGGCGATCAACTGCGCAAGCTCTAGCCGCACCTCAAGGGGCGATTTGACCGGGGGAAGCGCGTCCAGGTCAGCCGTTTCGGACAAGGACAGGATCGGCCGGATGCGCGGCAGCAGCCCCGGCCCACGCTGCATATAGAGCGCTTGAAGCCGCCTCTGCATACGGGCGTTTGCGACGAAAATCTCGACGCGGGCGAGTGCCTCTGGCCCCTGGCCCGCCAGACGCGCATCCACGCCGTCCATTAAGCTGGCGCAGAAATCGACGCCTAATGGTGTCGCGTAAATGCGGGGCGTGTCGCTGGGGTCAAACATGGGGTGCCTCCAGCATGGCTTCTGCCAGAGCTATGCCTTCTGGGTGGCCGACATCGGCCCATTGCCCCTCGTACACTAGGCCAAAGAGCCGCCCCTGATCCTCTAGCCGCGCCCATACGTCCCTCAGCGAGAAGACGTCGCGCGGGTCGGTTGCGCAGGGCCTAGGGTCAAGCATTTGCGCGCCCAGATACACGTAGTCGCCGTTTGCTTTATCCAAGGTCAGGCGTCCATCGGCGTCCATGTTGAAATCCCCGCCCTCCTTGCGGCCCACGACCTTTTCGCGCGGCGACAGGAGCAGAAAAGCGCCCATACGCCCCGGGTCAAAGGCTGTGCTGAGGGCAGTCAGTGGGTTTGGTCCGCGCCAGACATTGTCGGCGTTCAGCGTCAGCATCGCATCGAGACCCAGCGTGTTTGCCGCGTTCTTTACCGCCCCGCCAGAATCCAGAATGTTGGGCGCTTCGATTAGAACGTGAACGTCTTCGGCCCCCGTCAGGTGACCCTCAATCTGGTCGGCCCGGTAGTGCGCATTCACTGCGATCTTGGGGCAAGCAGCCTCGCGGGCAAATCCCAAGGCATGGTCCAACAGGCTTTGGCCACCAACCTCGATCAGCGGTTTGGGGCGATTGGCCGTCAGCGCGCCCATACGCGTTCCGAACCCGGCGGCGAGGATGAGGCAGGGAGCGGTCATGGCGCGGCCCAATGGGCTGTCCGCTCCAGCAGCTCCGCCACCGGTACGCGCAATGCTGGCAAATCTTGCGCGGCGCGTTCCATCAGCGTGGCCGTGCGGGGCAGGAAAGTTCGGTAGTGCGGTTTGCCGTACTGCGTGGCGAGACGGTGGAAGATGCCAAGGATGCGCAGATTGCGTTGCAGGGACAGTGTGGCGAACCTCGGGCGGTCGGTCACGAGCGCTGCCTTCCACGTCTCAGGCAAATCGCGGCGCGGATCATCGAGGAGGGAGGCCAGATCATACCCGTCCGGCAACAACATCGCGTCCTGATAATCCAACAGGCCGATCCGGGCGGAACCGTCACGTTCCGGCAGCCAAATCAGGTTGTCCGCGTGCACATCGCGCAGGGACAGGACGGGCGGGCCAGCGGCGTGGCGGGCCAGTGCGTCGGCGAGGGCGGGCATGATCTTTTGCCGAAGCGCGTCACTGTCCGGCAGCAAATCGAAGGTCAGGCCCGTCATCGCGGCCATGCCGTCCGCGTCCGGCGCGTCGAGCCCGTTTGGCGGAGGGTTGGCAAGCAGCGGAAGCATGTCAGCGGTTGCGTGATAGGCTGTTTCCGCAATGCCGATATCCTCGGCCAGCAGACGGGAAAGGGTTTGATCGCCGAGATCTTCCAGCAGAAGCAGAGCATGTTCGTAATCGGCTGCGAGGCTTTGCGCCGCTGAGAGGCCGAGGTCACGCAGATGCGCGCCGATCTTTTGGAACCGTGCGAGGTTTGCCAGATCGGGATCCTCCATCAGGATCGCCTTTCGATCGCCTTCCTGCAGGCGCGTGTACCGACGGGTAGAGGCATCGCCTGCAAGCGGAGCGCGGGCTGCGTCGCCCCAGCCATGCCGTTCAAGGAAAGCGTCGATCATGCCGCGAATGCCTCGATCAGACGGGCAGCCATCGCTTTGCCTTCTGGGGCCAGCAGGACCGCGCGGCGAGTATCATCTGGCTGGCGTTCCAGATGGAGTAGGCATGCATCCGGCCAATCGGGTGCGAGACGGTCGGGCCACTCGATCAGGCATAGGTCGGTGCCAAACGCCTCATCCAGCCCCAATTCATCAAGCTCCTGCGGGTCGGACAGACGATAGAGGTCTGCGTGCCAGATGTCGCCGCGTTTGGTCGCATAGGTCTGCACAAGGGTGAAGGTTGGGCTGGGAACGGGCTCGTCTGCTTTGCCCATCCAGCGTCGGATCAGCGCGCGGGCGATGTGGGTTTTGCCGGCCCCGAGCGCGCCTGACAGAAGCAGGGTATCTTCTGTTTCTAAAACGTCAGAAATACGCTGCGCCAATGCGTTTGATACGTCTTCATCTCCCAAATCAAGCTGTGCGGCAACGGGCCAATCTGGCAGGATCGGCGCATCGTCACTGGGCAGGGAGACTGGGTCGGCAGAGGTCATGGTTCGCCGGAGGTTAGAGCACTTTGGGCGGAACATGAATCGGAAAAGGCAGGATGCGAAATGCTTCGTTCAGCCGAACGCTCAGGCCGTTTTTGCAGCGTCACTGCCCTCAGAAACAGCGCGCGCCGCGTCCAGCAGAGGTGTGGGTTCATTCTCCGCAAGCTCCGCCAACGGATCGCTCAGGCTTTCGTCCATTGGCACGAATTGCACGACCGTGGCGCGCCCCTTGGCAGGAACCATCCGCACCGAAAGGCGAACACCGGCGCGGGAACAGACCTCGTCCAGCCATGGCCCGCGTTCAACTTCGTGAGCAACAAAGGATCGGATGTCAGCCCAAACACCGGAGGGTTCACAATTGGCCGCCCAAAGCGCGGTGCATTCGCCGAGGCTTGGCATATGGTCAAGCGCCGTGGGATCCTGCCCCCAAAGGCGCGCATAGCCACTGTTGCAGCTGAGCATGGAGCCATCGGCTTTGAACACGGCAAGGCCAACGGGCAGTGTATCCAAAACGGCTTGGAACATTGCCAAATCAGCACGAAACTGCCGGGTCAGCGAAACCTCGGCGCTGATGTCTTCGAACATGAAGGCAATGGCCCCGTCAGGATGGGGACGGCCCAACACCCGGAAGGATTTGCCGTCGGGCAGTTCCCATAGCTCCTGATAGGTGCCGTTTTCGGCGCCTTCTTCGAGACGGGTAATCTCATTGCGCCAGGCTTTGTAATCGCGCGGCTCAGGAATGCGCTGGCGTTCGCGAAGGGCATCCAGAAAGCTGCTGAGATCGGGTCGGGTCGACAGGAAATCGAACGGAATCTCCGAAAGGTTCAGGAGGGCGGGGTTGAAAGTGACCAATTCGCGCCGCCTGTCGAATACTGCCAAACCGATGGGAAGGGCGGCGAAGGTCTTGGTGGAGGTTTGCAGAAAGGTCCTGAGTGAGGTCTCAGCGGCAATCAGGCGGTCAATCCGCTGTGCAGTAAACAGGGCTGTGCCACCCGAAAGCGCCTCACGGCTGACTTCGAACCATGCGGGGTCTTCCCTATCGGGAAGGTTCAGCTGACACCTGCGCAAAGTACCGTCTGACGGAGCAGGTTCCAGTTGATCGGCGAACAATTGCGGCAGCGGCCATCCCGGGGTTTCGCCATCACGCATCCGCTCGACCATGGTCACGTAAGCAGCATTGCCCCAGATCACGCGGCGACGCTCATCTTCGCGCCAGATCAGGGCTGAATTGCTGTCGAGCGTCGCCCGCAGATCAGCGAGTTCGGATTGTAGCGTTTCGAGTGTCGCTGTTTCCACAACTTGACGCCCGGCTGTTTCCCCCCCGGGGCCAACGGTCAGAACCAGTTCACCGCTTTCCTCACGCCCACCAATGGACACCAAGTCGGAGCCCATGCGCGCATCAAGCAAGAAAGGTTCACCCCGTTCCTGCAGGGCTTTGATCCGATCCGTCATCTCCGGATTGAGCGGTGTCAGCATGCTTAGGAGTTGTCGGAAGGTGTTCGAACGATCTGCGTCGGCATCCAGAAAGGGATCATCCGGCGAAATATCGGACAGCAGATAGCCTTCGCGAAATTTGTAAGTGTGGAATAAACCGGTGGAGAGGCCCCCATGGCCCGTCGCGAAAGCCTTTGCATCGCGACGCCTCAAAAGGCGTGTCGTAAGCGCAACGGCCACAGCGGCTGTGCAAAGCACGATTGCCAGAAAGATGAGTGTCGCCGCATTGTCCAAGATCGGCACCGTTTTCTACCCCAATCCCGACCATGGGCAGAAACGGTTAATGGGTGGTTAACGCTGGAGCGTCGACGGCAAGTTCATTGTGCCGGAATTGGAAACAATCCAACCGCCTCAGTTGATGATCTGCTCGTTCTCGCCGAGTGCCTCGACTGGTCGATCAGCGTCAAACGCGCCGTCCGGCCAAGTCACCTCAACCATGGCACCGGTCAGCCCGGTCGCGTCATCATCGGTGAGGAACGGATCGCCCGCATTCAGGAAACGGACCTTCGCGCCGGATCTTTCGAGCAGTGTTTTTGCGATGAATAGCCCAAGGCCCATCCCCTCATAGCCCGGGCGTGCGTCACGCGGGCCGGGGCTGCGACGGCGCAGGAACGGGTCGCCCAATCGCCCCAGAAGGTCCGATGGAAAGCCCTTGCCATCATCAGTGATGCGAAGCCGAAGCGACGTGTCATCCCATTCGCCCACGATCCAGACCTGATCCTGGGCAAAATCGACGGCGTTTTGCACCAGATTGCGGACACCGTGGATGACCTCGGGCTTGCGCCAGATATGTGGCTGCTGCGCCGGATCACCCGTGTCGTCCGCATCGACAGAGTGAAAGTCGTAGTGCAGTTCGATGCCCCGGTCGGAATGGGGATCGGCAGCCTCTTTAATCACAGCCCCGAAGGGCGCGCGGCGCAGATGCAGATCGTCTTTGCCCGCCCGCCCCATGGAGTGCAGGATGTCGCGACAGCGATCGGCCTGATCGCGGATCAACGCGGCATCCTCGGCCAGTTCCGGCTGGCCATCCAATTCATCCAAAAGCTCGGATGAGACGAGCTTAATGGTGGCCAGCGGGGTCCCCAACTCATGCGCTGCTGCGGCAACAACCCCGCCGAGATCGGTCAGTTTCTGCTCTCGCGCCAAGGCCATTTGGGTGGCGAGCAAGGCTTGGCTCATCCGGTGGGTTTCCAGCGCGACGCGGCGGGCATAGGCGGACAGGAAGAGGATGCCGATGACGATTGAAGACCAGAAGCCGAGGATGAACAGGCTTGGCAATTGCAACACCTCCCCCGCAACGGTTGTCAGCGGCAAATACCAAAGGCCCAGGCAGGAGATCAGGAAGATCGCCAGTACACCAAGGATAAAGGTGGATCGCAGCGTGAGGGCCGTGGCCGAAATCGTGACGGGGGCGAGGATCAGCAAGGCGAAGGGATTGTTGAGGCCGCCCGTCAGGAACAGCAGGAAAGCCAGTTGTGACAGATCGAACAGCAAGGTCAGCATTGCGTCCCGGTCGCTGAGGCGCTGGTTTTCTGGGAAAATCGTCATGGCAATCAGGTTCGACACGACCGACGCACCAATGGCCATGAAGCAAAGTCCCAGCTCCACCCGCAGCCCCAGATAGAAAGCGGCAATCACAACGGCGATGGTCTGCCCAAGGATCGCCAGCCAACGCAGCACCAGAAGCGTGCGCAGGCGGACCCAATCCACGCGGCTTTCCTGCTGGACCAGCTTCAGGGCCGGATCGTTCAGAGGCTCGGTCACGGCCATGCGGGTCATCCTGTCACATCAACGGGTTCGTGAATTGATAGGGCGGCGTGCTTAGGTATTCAACGAAGCGACACACATGACACGGGAGCGAAGCAGATGACACGGACATATGCACTGGCCTCAGTCGCATTGATCGGCACGCTGTTGGTCGGGACGGGCACCGCGATCTACATGGCGCGGGCCGATGGTGATGATCAGTTCGCCCAATGCCGTCAGGGCGTGGTGGCCGGCGGGGCCGGCGCAATCGGCGGGCCGTTCACGCTGGTCAGCGAAACCGGAGAGACGGTGACGGATGCCGATGTCATCACGGAGCCTACGCTGATGTATTTCGGCTATACCTTCTGCCCCGATGTCTGCCCGCTCGACACGGTGCGCAACGCTGAGGCCGTCGATATTCTGGAAGGGCAGGGGATCAGCGTGCTGCCGACCTTTGTGACGGTGGATCCGAACCGTGACACGCCCGAAGTAGTCGCGGCCTTCACGGACAATATTCACGAGCGGATGTTGGGGCTGACCGGAACGCCGGAACAGACGGATGCCGCAGCAGATGCCTACCGCGTCTATTACCAGAACCACGATGATGGGACCGACCCATATTACCTCGTGGATCACACGGCGTTCACCTATTTGATGTTGCCCGAGATTGGGTTTGTGGAGTTCTTCCCACGCGAAACATCACCTGCCGATATGGCAGCGCGCACGGCCTGCTTTGCGAATGCCGCAAGCTGATCCGTAGCACATCCCGGAACGAAAAAAGGGCGCCCGGTTGAGGCGCCCTTTCAGTTTGATCCGGGCCACAGGGAGGAGTGGCCCGGAGGGTCTGTTTGACCTTAGCGGTTGGTGAAATCCGGATAGGCTTCCATACCAAGCTCGGTCACGTCGAGGCCGTTGATCTCTTCTTCCTCGCCCACACGGATGCCCATGATGGCTTTGAGGATGAACCAGATGATCAGCGAGGCGACGAAGACAAAGCCGCCGATGGCCGCAATGCCGAGGATCTGAGCGCCCCAGCCGCCGGTGTAGAAGGCGACGGCGAGCGTGCCCCAGATACCTGCGAAGAGGTGAACCGGGATGGCACCGACCACATCGTCGATCTTCAGCTTGTCGAGAAGCGGAACGGTGAAGACCACGATCACGCCACCCACAGCACCGGTCAGGAGCGAACCGAAGAGCGACGGCGCAAGCGGTTCAGCGGTGATCGACACCAGGCCAGCCAGCGCGCCATTGAGCACCATGGTCAGGTCCGACTTGCCATACATGATCTGCGTGAGGATCAAGCAGGTCACGGCACCGGCGGCAGCCGCCATATTGGTGTTGGCAAAGATGCGCGAGACGTCAGTGACATCGTTGATCGTGCCCATGGCAAGCTGCGAGCCGCCATTGAAGCCGAACCAACCCAGCCACAGAATGAACGTACCCAGCGTGGCCAGCGGCATGTTGGAGCCCGGCATCGGGTTTACGCGGCCATCTTTGTACTTGCCCAGACGCGGGCCGAGGACGATGGCACCTGCGAGGGCTGCGAAGCCACCTGCGGCGTGCACCAGGGTCGAACCGGCGAAGTCCGAGAAGCCTGCAGCCGACAACCAGCCGCCGCCCCACTGCCAGGATGCCTCGATCGGGTAGATCAGGCCGGTCAGGACAAGAACGAAGATCAGGAAGGGCCACAGCTTAATGCGTTCGGCCAAGGTGCCCGAGACGATCGACGCAGTGGTTGCGCAGAACATCAGCTGGAAGAAGAAGTCCGAACCATCGGAGGCGTAGGACAGATCCACTTCGGTGGTGCCGACGGGCTGGAGTACAGCCGTGCCAAATGCACCAAGATAGCCGATGACGCTTACGGTGCCATCTTCGGCCTCGGACAGCGAATAGAGCGTCCAGTTGATCAGGCTTGTGTCGACCGCATCCATGCTTTCAAACGCCATCTCACCCAGCGGATACATGACATTGTAGCCGACCAGCCAGTACATGATGGCAGCCAGCGAGAAGAGCGCGATGTTCTTGGTCAGCTGCATTGTGACGTTCTTGGAGCGCACGAGGCCTGCTTCGAGCATCGCAAAGCCCGCAGCCATCCAGAACACGAGGAAGCCACCGATCAGGAACAGCAGGGTGGTGAAGATATAGCCTACATCATCAAGCGACGAGGGCGGGTCGTTGGCCCAGGCTGCAGCCGGAAACGCGGCGATTGCAGCGGCCAGCGGAAATAGAATTTTCTTGTTCATGTCTCTCATTCCCCTTGGAGAAATCCGGGCGCTGTTTACAGCGCGTCGTCGTTGGTCTCGCCGGTGCGCACGCGAACCGCGCTTTGCACATCGAGAACGAAGATCTTGCCGTCACCGATTTTGTCGGTCTTGGCGGTGGTCTGGATGGTTTCGACAACCTGATCGGCCATGGACGCAGCCACGACGATTTCCAGTTTCACCTTCGGCACGAAATTCACGGCATATTCGGCGCCGCGATAAATCTCGGTGTGGCCGGACTGAGAGCCGAAGCCCTTGATCTCGGTCACCATCATGCCGCGCACGCCGATGGCGGTCAGGGCTTCGCGGACCTCCTCCAGCTTGAACGGTTTGATTGCTGCAATGATGAGTTTCACGTTTTGTCACCCCTTGCGGTTGTTGACTGTCCCCACGACCAGATGGTCGGGCCTTTTTGTGCGACCCAAGGACCGGGCCGGATACGTGGGTAAGTCAGGCCGATGGTGCGGGAAGGGCAACGAACGGCCCGTGTTTTTGCAGCGCTTCTGTGAGGCATTTGCAAAATTTTTGCGCAAAGAAGCGTAGATGCGTATTTTTTGTGCGACAGGTTAATCGAAGGGTTGGCCCTCCCCCCTTCGCAAGCGACTCGAATTTGCCTATCTTGATGCCCAAATGAGGTTGGCCCCGGCATATGCCGCAATCGGGCCCCCGACAGAGGCAAGAGACAAACATGAGCCCATCAGGAAATGGCAGGCGTCGGCTGGTGGCCGACCGCCGCAGCACACAGACCCCCAAGCGCCCTGCGAAGAAAAAGCGCGCCTCCTCGGGCGGGAGCGGCGGTGGCGGTCGTGGCTCGGGCAACGGCGGACGGCGGCGCAGGCAGCCGCGGCGCAAGGCTCCGCAGCGCGGCGGTATCATGGGGTTCTTCGCCCGCGTGATCCGTTTCTTTTTTCGCGTATTGTGGAGTGTGATCTGGCGCGGCGCTGTCGTTGTGACCCTGCTGGTCGCCATGGGGGTCGCCTACTACTATAGCCAGTTGCCCGAAGTGGACGAGCTGCTGGACGCCCGTGCGCGCGGCTCCGTCACGATGCTGGATCGACATGGAGAGATTTTCGCCTGGCGCGGGGAACAATTCGGCGGCGCGATTGATCCGACCAATACCTCCATCCATCTGGTCAACGCCGTGGTCGCCACAGAAGATCGCCGGTTCTGGTGGCATCTCGGCGTCAGCCCGCGCGGTATTGCCAGCGCCATGCGGATCAACATGCGCGAAGGGCGCAGCCCGTTACAGGGCCATGGCGGCTCCACCCTGACGCAGCAGACGGCCAAATTGATGTGTCTGGGCCGCGATTTCGACCAAGAGATCTGGGACAGCGAGGCCGCGTACGAGGCCGACTGTCGTCGCACGACCTTGTGGCGCAAGGTGCAGGAGATGGTCTTCGCCTTCGCGATGGAACTGCGGTACACGAAGTCGGAAATCCTCTCCATTTACCTCAACCGGGCCTATCTGGGCGCCGGTGCACGCGGGTTCGAAGCCGCATCGCAACGCTATTTCGGCATCTCCTCGACCGAGGTGAACCCGCAGCAGGCCGCGATGCTGGCGGGTCTGCTGGTCGCGCCGACGCGCTATGCGCCCACAAACAACCTCGAACGCAGTCAGGAACGGGCGAACCTCGTCCTCGGCCTGATGGAGCAGCAGGGCTATCTGAGCGAGGAGGCCGCGGACCGCGCCCGCGCCAACCCCGCAACGCTTTCAGCGGCGGCCCGGCAGGAAACGGGCGGCTATTTCGCGGACTGGATCATGTCTGTTGGCCCTGATTTCCTGACTGGTGAAACAACCGAAGACGTCATCATCCGCACGACGTTCGACCCTGAGATTCAGGCGGCGGCCGAGGCCGCGATTGCCAATGTGTTCGCAAATCAGGTGCGCGAAGGGTCCGAGGCGGAAGCCGCGATTGTGGTGATGAGTGCGGACGGCGCAGTGCGCGCCATGGTCGGCGGGCGTGATCTGGAAGGCGGTGGCGTGTTCAATCGCGCGGTGCAGGCGTTCAGGCAGACGGGATCGGCGTTCAAGCCGTTTGTCTATGCCACTGCTTTGGATCTGGGCTTCCGCTTTGACGATCTCGTGTTGGACGCAGAGCTGACGATCAATGTGCCGGGTTCCGGGCCGTACCGACCTGAAAACTACGACGGCCAGTATCGCGGCGAAGTCACCCTAACTGATGCCTTGCGCCATTCGCTGAACACGCCTGCCGTGAGGTTGTCTGAAGAAGTGGGCCGCGATCTGGTGCGCACGGTCGCTTCTCAATTCGGGATCGAAAGCGATCTTGCGGCTGGCCCGGCGCTGGCGCTTGGTGCATCGGAATCGACGTTGATCGAGATGACGGGCGCCTATGCGGGCATCCTCAATGGTGGCTCAGCCGTGCGGCCCTTTGGCCTGACGGAGCTGCGGTTGATGGGGGAAGACACCCCGATGTTCGAGCAAGACACGGGCATCCGCGAACGCGTGATCTCGGAATTCTCGGCACAGCAGCTGACCTACATGATGAGCCAGGTCACGGCAGCGGGTACCGGAACGCGGGCGGCTTTGTCTGACCGGCCGACGGCTGGCAAGACCGGCACTACGAATTCGGCCCGTGATGCCTGGTTCGTTGGCTTCACCGCGGATTACGTCGCCGGTGTATGGATGGGATATGACGACAACCGCCCGCTAAGCGGCGTGACGGGCGGCGGCTTGCCTGCTGAAATCTGGCGACAGGCGATGGAGGAGATCCACGCCGATCTTCCCCCGCGCCCGCTTCCGATGATCGACCCGATTGCCGAGGCCCGCCCGCCGGAACAGCCGCAGGTCTTGAACGCGGATGGCTTGGTGCGGGACGGCACAGGTCAGTTGGTGGGGCCTGTCACGCCGCGCGGCACGCGCATCCCGATTGGGAATGCGCAAGGCCAAGGCAATCTGGGCAACGCAATCAATGATGTGCTGAACCAGATCTTTGGGCCTCGGAACAACTAGGCAGGCGTTTCAGTAACCCAGAGCGATCCCGTCCTTGCGGGGGTCGCTGCCGCCCTCCAGTACGCCATCGGGCCGAATGCGGATCGCCTGCGCGCCGCCCACCGCTGTGGCCGGGATCTGCACGTCATGGCCTTTGGCCGCAAGCCCATCGTGAACAGCTTGCGCGTAGCCACGTTCCACCTTGATATGGCCCGCCTCCGCAAAGCTGCGCGGGGCGTCGATGGCGGCCTGCGGATCAAGCCCGTAATCGACCACGTTCGACACGAAGCGCGCATGACCGGTCGATTGATAGGCGCCGCCCATGACGCCGAAGGGCATCAGGCTGCCATCGCCCAGTTTGAGCATGCCGGGAATGATGGTGTGCATCGGGCGTTTGCCGGGGCCGACCTCATTCGGGTGGCCTTTCTCAAGCGTGAAGCCGCCGCCACGGTTCTGGAACAGCACGCCGAATTTGTCCGAGGCAAAGCCGGACCCGAATGAATGGAAGATCGAATAGATCAAGCTGACCGCGCGGCGATCCTTGTCGACAACCGTGATGTAGACCGTGTCCTTGTGGACATTGTCGGAGGCCGCTCGCGCGTCTGGCATCGCGGCATTGCCGTCGATGAGACCGGCGAGTGATTTCGCGGTGTCCTTTGACAGCATGTGTTCCAGCCGCGTGACATGGTCCATATCCGCGATGAACCGGTCGCGCGCGTCGTAGCCAAGTTTCGTGGCCTCAGCCTCCAAGTGCGCGCGCATCGTGCCGAACGGATCGTCCTGCGGGTCCATCGTTTCGAGGATGTTGAGGATCAGCATGGCCGTCGCGCCTTGCCCATTGGGCGGGAGCTCCAGCAGTTCGGCGTCGCGGTAACTGGAGCGGAGCGGTTCGACGTAGTTGCTTTCGGTCGCCGCAAAATCCTCAAGCGTGTGGGTGCCACCCAGCGCACGAAGAGACGCAACCATGTCTTCGGCAACTTCGCCTTCATAGAACCCGGCCCGGCCTTCGGCGGCGACGCGGCGCAGGACCTCGGCCTGGCCGGGGGCCGTGAAGCGCGCGCCGACTGGTAGGGGCTTGTCGTCTTGCAGGAAGATGCTGCGAGCATGGCCAGAAAGGACGGAACTGCTTTGCTCATAATCGAACGCGACGCGCGGGGCGACGGGTATGCCGGCTTCGGCGTAGTGGATCGAAGGGGCCAGCACGCGGTCGAGCGGCAGTTGCCCGTGATCGGTGTGGAGGCGGCAGAACCCATCAACCGCACCCGGCACGGTGACGGCGGCGACATCATAAAGCGGCATCTCGTCGTGATTGGCCCGAATGGCGTCCGCGTCGATCCCGGCAGGCGCGCGGCCCGAGGCGTTCAGGCCGATGATGTCTCCATCGGGTTGGGCCACAAGCGCGAACATGTCGCCGCCAATGCCGGTGCTTTGCGGCTCGCACAGACCTAGAAGGATTGCAGCGCCGATAGCGGCGTCTACAGCGTTGCCACCTTCCTGAAGTAGGGCAATGGCCGTTTGCGCGGCCAGGGGGTGCGATGTGGCGCACATCCCTTGGTCGGCGTAAACGGTCGAGCGGCCCGGTTTGTGAAAATCGCGCATGGTTTGTCCCCCTCTTTCAGGAGGGGAACCCTAGGCAGCGACGCGCAAAGGACAAGGGCAGAAACGCTTTTGCTGCGACCGAGGTCGCGCGTTGATTGGCGTTGGGGGGATTGTCGCCGCAGAGGACCTCGACGCCACGCACTGGGTGGGGGCTTTGACACGCGACGTCGAGGGAAGCCTCTGCAGCTACATGTCTGGTATCGACCGTCTTCGCGGCTTGCTTTTGCTCGAAATGGGGCATTCTCGTGTCGGGAGGACCGATCTTGTCGACAATGCCTCGCAATTCGCGGGATTGGCCATCAATATCGGCAAACACAGGTCTTTGAACCCGTTTGGCCGGGTCAGTTCAGTGTATTGGGAATCGAAAAGAACAATTCATTGCACCCGTCTTTTCGGGTGTAAGATAGGCCATCAGTCATCATGTGGATCATGGCCCATCCAAAGCCGCCTTCCGGCAGATCGTCGGGGCTATTTGGGTCGATTTCGGGCATCCCACCGTTCGGTGGTTTTCCCTTGGGCATGGCAACACCTTGGTCCACCACGCGGCAGTTGAGCGCCTCTTCCGCAAACGAAAGCGTCACCTCGATCGGGTGGCCGGGCTGAAACCGGTAGGCATGCTCCACGACGTTGTTCAGCACTTCCGCGAGGATGATCTGCGTCGTATCGCCGATGGCTTGGAACTCTGGCATTTCGTTCAGTTTGTCGCGCACATCGTCCAGGGCGCGACGCACATGGTCGGTCTCGGACGACAAAGTGGTGACAAGGTCAGGTCGGGCCAATCTGAATGATCCTTCTTTGGCACCCGGTACGGGCAAACAATCACTCGGCAGCGTGGGGTGCCGCGGCGGCGGCAAGGGCATCGTCCAGCGACGGGAAGATGGCAAAAACGGTATTCATCCGCGTCAGAGTCATCACTTTTTCAACGGCAGGCTGCAATCCGGCCAATGCCATGGCGCGATCCGGGCCCAGACCTTTGAACACCGCGACGATGGAGCCAAGGCCGCTGGAATCGAGGAATTCCACCTGCGACATCTCAAGGATGATGTCGCCACCACCTTCCGTCAGATTGCGAAAGTCTTCCTTGAACTGAATCGCGATGCTCGCGTCGAGCCGGGTGTCATCCACATGGACAACCTGTGCATAGTCATGATCACTGGACGAAAGAGGCATGTCGTGTTCTCCAACAAGTCGATTTGTTGGAAACGCTAGACGCCAAGTCTTACAAATTCGTTGTCATCCCCTCGAATGCAGGAGGCAAACATGGATCAAGTTGTCATTACCGGGGCGTCGCGCACGCCGATGGGCGGGTTTCAGGGAGGGCTGTCACCCCTGGCCGCGTCCGAGCTCGGCGGTGCCGCGATCCGGGCGGCCCTTGATGGCGCTGGCGCAAGCCAGGTTGACGAAGTGCTGATGGGATGTGTCCTGCCTGCGGGCCAAGGGCAGGCCCCGGCGCGTCAGGCCGGGTTCCATGCTGGCCTCGATGACAGCGTGCCCGCCACGACGCTGAACAAAATGTGCGGTTCTGGCATGAAGGCTGCGATGATGGCGTTCGACACGCTGGCGCTCGGGCAATCAGACGTGATCGTGGCCGGTGGCATGGAATCGATGACGAATGCGCCCTACCTGATGCCGTCCATGCGGGGCGGCGCGCGGATCGGGCACCAGAAGACGCTCGATCATATGTTCCTCGACGGGTTGGAAGATGCCTATGACAAGGGCCGCCTGATGGGCACCTTTGCCGAGGATTGCGCCGAGGCGTTTCAGTTCACCCGTGAGGCGCAGGACGGCTATGCGCTTGGGTCGCTGGAAAACGCCGTGCGGGCCATCGAAAGCGGGGCCTTTGAGGCGGAGGTCGCACCGGTCACCGTCACGACGCGCAAGGGTGCGATTGAGGTCGATGTCGATGAGCAGCCCGGCAATGCCCGCCCCGACAAAATCCCGCAGCTCAAGCCCGCGTTCCGCGAGGGTGGCACGGTCACGGCGGCGAATTCATCGTCGATCTCGGACGGTGCGGCGGCCCTGGTTCTGGCCCGTGCGGACGTGGCCGAGGCGCAAGGGCTTCCGGTGCGCGCGCGCATCCTTGGCCATGCCTCCCACGCCCATGCCCCGGCCCTGTTCCCGACGGCTCCGGTTCCGGCCGCGAAAAAGCTGCTCGACCGGTTGGGATGGCGCGTCGAGGACGTCGATCTGTGGGAGGTGAACGAGGCCTTCGCCGTTGTCCCCATGGCCTTCATGCACGAGATGAATATCCCACGCGAGAAGGTGAACGTGAATGGCGGCGCCTGCGCTTTGGGTCATCCGATTGGGGCATCCGGCGCGCGGATCATGGTGACGCTACTGCACGCGTTAGAAGCGCGTGGCCTGAAGCGCGGGATCGCAGCGATCTGCATCGGCGGCGGCGAAGGGACAGCCATCGCGATGGAACGGGATTGAAGGCCATGGCCGATTACGCAACGCTTGCGAAAACCATCGCCGCGCTGACCGAAGGCGAAACCGACACGGTCGCGTTGATGGCAACCTTGGCCTGCGAATTGCACCACGCGGATGACCGGTTCGATTGGACCGGGTTTTACCGTGTGACGGCACCGGGATTGCTCAAGATCGGCCCCTATCAGGGCGGTCATGGATGCCTGGTGATCCCATTCGACAAAGGCGTCTGTGGCGCGGCGGCGCGCACCGGCGAGGTGCAGTTGGTGCCGGATGTCGACGCGTTCCCGGGCCATATCGCCTGCGCGTCCTCCACCCGGTCCGAAATCGTCCTGCCTGTCCGCAACGCGGCGGGAGAAATCATCGCCGTGCTCGACATCGACAGCGACCAGCCCGACGCGTTCACCGAGGAAGATGCGACGGCGTTGGAGGCGATCCTAAGCGCGACCTTTGCGTCTTAGTCTTAGTCGTCGTCGCTGTTGACCACGGTCAGTTCCGGGGCCGATAGCGTGCGCGGGACAGCCTCCACCCTCGGCGCGTCCTTGAGGTCATCCGACGGCTCTTGCACCACCTGCATCGCCTCCAGTTTGCGGGCCGAGGGGAGTACCCGCGCCTCTAGCGAGCCCATGGCCTTGTTGTAGCTATCCACGGAGCGGTTCAGGTTGGTGCCGACCTTCTGCAAATTCGCTGCAAAGGTGGCCAAACGCCCATAAAGCTCTTTCGCTTCCTTGTGGATGGTGACCGCGTTTTCGGCAATCGCCTCCTGCTGCCAGCCGAAGGCAATGGTGCGAAAGAGCGCAACGAGGGTCGACGGCGTTGCGATGACCACACGGGCCTCCAGCGCGCGTTCGATCAGGTTCGGGTCGGCCTCGACCGCCGCAGACAGGAACACGTCGCCGGGGATAAACATCACCACGAAGTCTGGCGTGTTCTCTAGTAGGTCATGGTAGCGTTTCGACGACAGCGCGCGGACATGGTCGGCCACCTGCCGCGCGTGGCGGGTGATGGCGAGGTCACGGGCCTCGGGCGTCTCCGCCTCCAGCGCATCGAGATAGCCGTCGAGCGAGGTCTTGGCGTCCACAACCAACGACCGCCCGCCGGGCATGTTCACGATGGCGTCGGGCCGTTGCAGGCCGTTGTCCGTCTGGTGGCTGACCTCGGTGTTGAAATCCACATGCTCGGTCATGCCCGCCATTTCGCAGACCTGCCGTAGCTGCATCTCACCCCAGCGACCCCGCGTCTTGGGCGCGCGCAGGGCTTGCACCAGCTTGCGCGTCTCACCGGTCAGCGCGGATTGGCCTAGCTTCAATTCTTCCACCTGCGTGCGGATGGTCGAATAGGCCTCCGTCCGTTTCTGTTCCATATCGCGCAGGACGGTGTCAAAGGCGCCGAGCTTTTCGTTCAATGGTTTGACCATGCCGTCGATGGCCTTCTGGCGCGCATCAAGCTCCGCCTTGGCAGTCTCGGAATGGGTCGCGAAGCGCTCAGACACACGGTCGAGGAAGGCCTTGGAATTGCCCTCCAACACCTCGCCCGCAAGGTTTTTGAACTGCGATTTCAGCGCCTCGTTCAACCCGTGCAACTCCTCCAGCCGCGCCTTGTGCGTGGCCTGCTCCGTCTCTAACCGCGCCTCGGCTTGGTTCAGTGCCCCAAGCAGGCGGTCGCGTTCCTCGCGCTCGTCGGACAGGGCCTGTTCCAATTGCGGCAACCGCTCTGCCCTAGCCTCCATCGCGGCCATATGGCGGCGCATATCTTCCAGCCCGGAGAGGTCGCGATTGGCCCGCCGCAAACGCGCCCCGCGCAGGATCCAGGCGACGAACAGAAACAGCGCGGCCAACAGCACCAGCAAAAGATAGGCCGGCAGCGGGTCGACCTCCGGCCCAAACGGGCTGGCGGCGCGCAGGCGGGTGGCGACGCCATCGAGGAAGGCAAAGAAGGGCGCGTTTTCCATGGCTCAGGTCCGCCCGAACAGGCGTTCGATGTCGCTGAGTTTCAGCTCCACATAAGTCGGTCGCCCGTGGTTGCACTGGCCCGACATCGGCGTGGCCTCCATCTCGCGCAGAAGGGCGTTCATCTCATCGGCGCGCATCTGGCGGCCGGAGCGGATGGAGCCATGGCAGGCCACGCGGCTCAACACCGCCTCCACACGAGACTGCAGGGTCTGGCTGTCGCCAAGGTCATCCAACTCGTCTAGCACGTCGCGCAACAAGGCCTCGGCGTTGATCTCACCCAGAATGGCAGGCGTCTCGCGCACGGCCACGGTGCCCGGTCCAAACGCCTCAACCAGCAAACCAGACCGCTCCAACTCTGCCGCGTGATCGAGAAGCCGGTCGGCATCCGCACCAAGTGTGATGATCTCAGGGATCAACAGGGCCTGCCGCGCAACACCGTGCTCGGCCATTTGCGCTTTCAGCTTCTCATAAACCAACCGCTCGTGGGCGGCGTGTTGGTCCACCAGAACGATCCCGTTCGGCGTCTGCGCGACGATGTAATTCTCATGCACCTGCGCGCGGGCGGCCCCCAAGGGGCCATCGCTTTCGATAACCGCCTCATCTACCCGGGCCGACGGCGCGTTGCCCCAATCGGGAGCAGCCTCGGCAAACCCCGCCATTCGGCCCTGCTGCGGGCGTTCCATCTGGTAGACGCGCGGTTCGCCGGAAAATGTCGGCTGCGAGGAGGGGGGCGCCCCTAGCGGGGGCAAGTCCCGAGGAGGGGCCGCGAACGCCTGCAACGTCGCATCGGCCACAGTCGATGAGGCGCGATGCCCGGCCTCGGCCAAGGCATGGCGCAGGCCGGAAACGATCAACCCACGCGCGACGCCCGGCTCCCTGAACCGGACCTCGGACTTGGCGGGGTGGACGTTCACATCCACCCGTTCCGGCGGGCAGTCGATGAACAGAACGGCCGCCGGGTGGCGGTCACGGGACAGCACATCCATATAGGCCGCGCGCAGAGCGCCGATCAGCAGTTTGTCGCGGACGGGGCGGCCATTCACGAACAGGAACTGCGCCACCGCAGAGCCGCGCGAATAGGTCGGCAGGCCCGCATATCCGGTCAGGCGGATGCCCTCACGGTCAGCATCAATCGCCAGCGCGTTTTCGGTGAAGTCCCGCCCCAGGATCGTGGTCAGCCGCCCGCGCAGGGCGTCGAACAGATCGCCGGTTTCCGGATCGGCACGGAACGTCACACGCTCGCCATCGGTCACATCCTTCAGGGTGAAACCGACGGCAGGCTCTGCCATCGCCAGCCGCTTCACGACATCGCTGATCGCCTGCATCTCGGCCCGGTCTGAGCGCAGGAACTTCAGCCGTGCAGGGGTGGCGTAGAACAGGTCGCGCAGCTCCACCACTGTGCCCCTGTTCAAGGCCGCCGGCCTCACCGCCTCATGCGCGCCGCCTGAGACGCGGATGACGTGACCCGCATCCGACGCCCGCGAGGTGATCGACAACCGTCCGACGGAGCCGAGCGACGGCAGCGCCTCCCCCCGGAACCCGAAGGAATGGATGTTGAGCAGATCGCTGCCGTCGATTTTCGACGTCGCGTGACGGCTGAGCGCCATCGGCAGGTCATCCGCCTCCATCCCCACGCCATCATCGGTCACGCGGATCAGGGTTTTGCCGCCATGGGCAACCTCGATCACCACGCGCCGCGCCTGGGCGTCGATGGCGTTTTCCACCAGCTCTTTCACGGCTGACGCGGGCCGTTCCACAACCTCACCTGCCGCGATGCGGTTGATCGCTGCTTCGTCCAGCTGACGGATCACCGGGCGCGCATCTGCGCTTATGTTGGGGTTTGGGGCGGCCATGCCCCTAGGGATAGCATGGCCGCCACTCTCTTGGAACCGATTCCCTGTGGAGAAGGATTAGTTTGAGGGCTCCAACCCATCAGGCCGGCCAACCACAACAAATTGCAGCGTTTCCGGGTCTATCACCCGCTCGGCCACGCGCTGGATATCCTCCAACGTCACGGCCATGACACGCTCATTGCGGGTGTTGATGTAGTCGATCGGCATGTCATCGGCCTGCATCGCGGCCAGTGTCCCGGCGATAGAGCCGTTGCCGGAGAACCGCAGCGGATAGGCCCCGGTCATGTAGCGTTGCGCGGCCTCAAGCTCTTCCGCCGTCACGCCGTTCTCAGACAGGTCCTCCCATTCGGCGAGCACCACGTCGATGGCCTCGGCCACCAGATCGTTGGAGGAACTGAACGCACCCTGATGCATCGCGATATAGTCCGACAGGCCGGTCCACGTGCTGATCCCATAGGTCAGGCCACGCTCTTCGCGGACCTCCTGGTTGAGGCGAGACCGATAGCCGCCTGCGCCGAGGATCTGGTTCATTACGAAATACGGGAAGAAATCGTCATCCGTCCGCGTGATGCCTTCATTCCCGAACAGGACGGAGGATTGCGGGACGGGAAACTCCACCACTTCGATGCCGCCGGGGGCCATGAACTCCGCCTGTTCCGGCAGCGGCAGGTCCGACCCCGGCAGATCACCGAGCAACTCATCCAGCAACGCGCCCAGTTCCTCCGGCGTGATGTCACCGGCAACGCCGACCGACACCCGGTCCCGCACCAAGGCAGAGCGATGCGCGGCAACGATGTCGTCACGGGTCAGGCCCGCCACGCTTTCCACGGTGCCGTCGAGGCTGGTGGCATAGGGATGGTCGCCATAGGCCAACGCATTGAAGGTGCGGCCAGAGATCGTGTCAGGGTCCGTCAGGTCGTATTCGATGCCTGAGATCACTTGCTGCCGCACACGTTCCAGCGCGCCTTCGTCGAAGGAGGGCTCTACGATTGCGCCGCGCAGGAGCGCCAAAGCCTCGTCCCGGTTCTGCGTCAGGACCTCCGCACTCACCACAACCTCATCGCGGTAGGTGTCGAAGCCAAAGCTCGCCGCCAGCCCTTCCTGGGCGGCTGCGAATTCCTGCGAATCCAGATCGCCGGTGCCTTCTTCCAGCAATGCCATCATCAGGTTCGTGGCCCCGCGCGCGCCGGGCCGGTCGAGTGAACCGCCGCCGTCAAACCACATCTCGATGGCCATGAACGGGATGGAATTGTCCTGCACCAACCACGCCTCGATCCCGCCGGGGGAGGTCACAAGCTGGATGTCGATTATCGCCTCGACCGGTTCGATCTCCTCGGTCGCGGGCTGTGCTTGCGCGTGAAGCGTGACCGGGGCCGTCAGCATCGTGGCGGCAAGAAGCGGGGTGACAAAACGGGTGAAGGTCATTGCGACACCTCCTCTTCTTCGGTTTCAGGGGCAGGGCGGGTCAGATGGCCGATCACGGCAGGGTCTTGGGCAAACAGGGCGCGCGCCATCTCCATGACCTCGTCTGTGGTGATGGAGGCCGTGACCTCCAGCCAGTTTTCCCAATCCTCAACGGAATATCCCGTGGTCAAAGCCGTGCCGAGGCTGCGGGCCTGTCCGGCGGCATCGTCCTGCGCGTAGATCTGGCTGGCCTGCCACTGGAACTGGATGCGGTCGAAAGCAGCCTGATCGATCCCCTCTTCAAGGAAATCCTCCACGACGCCAAGAATGTCGGCCTCTGCCTGTTCAAGCGAGCGGCCCGGGATCGGCATGTTCAGCAAGGTGAATGGCCGATTGTCCAGGTTGGTGGAGCTATAATAGGCGGCGGCGAACAGCGAGACCTCATTCTCGATCTGCAATTCACGCGCGAAGACCGAGGTGAAGTCACTGTCGCTCAACACGGCGCGCAACAATTCCAGCGTCGCCTGCGAGCGGAGATCGTAGGCAAGTGTCTCGTCAACTGGGAACAGCATCGACACGTAGGGGTTCGCCACGCGGGGATCTTCGTAGATCACCCGTCGCAGGGCGTTTTGTGGCGGCTCCGCTGGCCGAACGCGCGATTCCTGATCGTCGGTGTCGGGATTAGCCGGGATCGGGCCGTAATGCTCTTCAGCCAGCGCGCGGACCTCTTCCGGGGTCACATCGCCTGCGACAACGACGATTGCGTTATTTGGGTGGTAATGCAGGTCATACCAGTCCTGCAGCATCTCGATCGTCAGTTCCCGGATCTCATGCCGCCAACCGATGATCGGCTGGCCGTAAGGATGGTTGCGATAGTAGGCGGCGGACATTTGTTCGTTGAACAAAGCGCCGGGTGAGCCATCGGTGCGCTGCGCGCGTTCTTCGAGGACCACCGAAATCTCAGTCTCGACCTCCTCGGGCACCAGAACCAGATCGCGCATCCGGTCCGCTTCCATCTGCATCATCAGACCCAGCCGGTCGGCGGCCACGGTCTGGTGGTAGGCGGTGTAATCCCACGAGGTGAACGCATTGTCCGACCCGCCATTGGCCTCAACCGTTTCCGAGAACTCGCCCGGCGCCATGTCGTCGGTGCCGTTGAACATCAGATGTTCCAGCAGGTGCGCAATGCCGCCCTGACCGGGCAATTCATCGGCCGCACCGGCGCGGTACCAGATCATGTGCGTGACAGAGGGGGAGCGGTGGTCTTCGACGACAACAACCTGCAGGCCATTGTCGAGGGTAAAGTCGCTGATCTCACCCGTGGCCTGAACGGCAAGGGGGGTGAAGGCCAGGCCAAGCGTCAGGCCGAGGCGTCGGAACATGTAGGTTCTCCGGCAATAATGGGTCTGCCGGTGAATGTATGGGAATGCAGGGGCGCATCAACCGCCATGACGCAGACGTTATGCGGAAACCGGGTCGGGTTTCCCGCACTGGCGCTGTGCGCGGTTATTCCGGCGGTGGGGCAGACGGCGTCTGCACGCCCATGCGGCGTAGGCGCTCAAGCTCCGCGTAGCGGTCCAACGACTGGTCTTCATAGGCGTCGAAGTAGACGTTGTTGCGGAACAGGCGTTCCAGCAAACGGCCATCGTTTTCGCGACGGAATTGCTCGTCCTCGGCCGCCAATGTCCCGCGAATATCGCTCGCTACGCCAAAGCGCCCTGCGTAAGTAACCAAGCCACCCGCAGACGGCGCGGCATTGATATTGCCGCCAAGTGCCGCGATGGCGTCAGCTTCCGGATTTGGGTCCGCGCGGTTGATGCCGCCCGGCGTTGGTGCAGGCAGATCGCGCGACGAGGGCATTTCCAACTCGCGCGTTGGAACGACGCTGAATTCATCCGGGCCGGATTCCGTGTTCCGCAAATTCATCAGCGTTGGCACACCATTCGAGCATGCCGACAGAGCCAGCACAGCAACGGTCAAACCCAAAATCGTAACGCGCATTGGCATCCCAATCTCTCCTTGCAGGGTCGGTCTAGCGCATCTTCGCAGGGGCGTCACGGGGTATCAGGTCGCCTCTTGGCGAGAATCTGCAAAGAAGATCAGCCCGAACGCACCCGCAAAGATGCCCACATCAGCGATGTTGAAGGCAAAGGGGTTCACGATCCCGCAGCAGGACATGTTCAGAAAGTCGATCACTGCCCCATGGATCGCGCGATCCAGCGAATTGCCAAGCGCCCCGCCGATCACGGCACCTGCGGCCAGCAAAGCAATCGGGCGCGAGAGGCCGGTTTTTGCCCAATATAGCAGCCAGCCGATGATCACGGCGGCCACGCCGATCAAGACCCAGCGCATAACCTCGGGTCCGCCGCCGAAAAGGCCGAAGTTGATGCCCGTGTTCCAGCCCAGGTGGAAGTTCAGAAGCGGCGGCAGCACTTCGAGGTGCCGCAACTCGATCAGGTTGAGGCCATAGAGCACGCCATATTTCGACCCCTGGTCGAGGGCGAACCAGATCAAGGCGCTGAAGAAGACGAGGCGCATAGGTGGGCCTTTCGAAATTCGGTTGCGTCCTAGATAGGTCAGTCTTGCGCGGCTTGCACCTCGGCAATCAGCGCTTCGACCGGGCTGCTGAGGATATGGACCAACGTTTCGCACCCCTGATGTGTCAGGGCGAGGTTTGACGCCCACATCCGTGCACCGGCCTGCGGGTCCCCGTCATAGATCATTCCGATGATCGTATCCGAGTCGCGCAATCCCATGACGTCGCCGATGACCCCATCCAATGCAGCGGCAAGCCCCTGAGGATCCACGGGTTCATCGCGATAGGCGCAGGGGCTGCGCGCGATTTCCTGCAATCCGGCCAGTGCCAGGGCGCCGTCCGCAAAAGCGGGCGACGCTGCGAGGAGGGTCTGCGCTATGAGCAGCGCGGAGCCGAGGAGGGGTAAGGGACGCATGGGACGCTCCTTTAGTGGCGGAAGTGGCGCATGCCGGTGAAGACCATGGCAAGCCCGGCCTCATCAGCGGCGGCAATCACCTCATCATCACGCATGGAGCCGCCGGGTTGGATCACCGCGGTTGCTCCGGCCTCGGCTGCGGCGAGAAGGCCATCGGCGAACGGGAAGAACGCGTCTGATGCCACGACGGAGCCCTTGGCGGGCGTCTCGGCCAGCCCCAGCTCATCGCCCATCCGCGCGGCTTTCAGCGCGGCGATGGTCGAGCTGTCCACGCGGCTCATCTGGCCAGCACCGATACCCACAGTGGCATTGCCCTTGGTGTAGATGATCGCGTTGGATTTCACGTGTTTCGCCACCGTCCACGCAAAGCGCAGATCGGCCATCTCCTTCTCGGAGGGTGCGCGCTTGGTCACAACTTTCAACGCGTCCTCAGACACATGGCCGGTGTCCTTGTCCTGCACCAACAAACCACCCGCGACTTGCTTGAACGCGGTGACTTGGGTGCGCGGGTCGGGCAGACCACCGGTTGTGAGAAGCCGTAGGCTCTTTTTCGCCGCAAATATCGCCTTGGCGTCGTCGTCGGCATCGGGCGCAATCACGACCTCGGTGAAGATCTTCACGATCTCTTCCGCTGTTGCACCGTCGAGCGTCTGGTTGAGCGCGATGATCCCTCCGAACGCACTGGTACGGTCACAATCGAACGCGGCTTTGTAGGCCTCCAGCACGGACTCACCCTTGGCCACACCGCAGGGATTGGCGTGTTTGATGATCGCCACGGCGGGACCGTCTGCTGGCGGGAACTCCGCCACCAGCTCAAACGCCGCATCCGTGTCGTTGATGTTGTTGTAGCTGAGCGCCTTGCCCTGATGCTGTGTGGCCGTCGCAACGCCCGGGCGGTCGGAGCCGTCCAGATAGAAGCTCGCTTTCTGATGCGGGTTCTCGCCATACCGCATTTCCTGCGCCAGCGTGCCCGCGAACGCGCGGTGGGGCGGTGTCTCAATCTCCGCTGCACCCGCCATCCAGCTGGACACCGCTGCGTCATAAGCCGCTGTCCGCGCGTATGCCGCCTGCGCCATGCGTTGCCGGAAGGCGAATGTCGTGCCGTATTGCGCCTCCAACTCTTCCAATAAGCCCGGATATTGTCCCGGCGTGGTCAGCACCGTCACCGCGCCGTGGTTCTTCGCTGCCGCGCGGATCATCGCGGGGCCGCCAATGTCGATATTCTCGATGCAGGTCTCATAATCCGCACCCGCCGCCACGGTCGCCTCGAACGGATAAAGGTTCACGCAAAGCAGGTCGATCGGGCCGATCCCATGCTCTTTCATCGCCGCCACATGGTCCGAATTGTTGCGCAATGCCAGCAAACCGCCATGGATCATCGGGTGCAGCGTCTTCACGCGACCGTCCATCATCTCAGGGAAGCCTGTAACCTCGGAGACGTCCTTCACAGCCATTCCGGCTTCGCGCAGCGCCTTGGCCGTGCCGCCCGTCGACAGCAACTCAACCCCACGATCCGCCAGTGCTTTCGCAAATTCCAGAAGGCCGGTCTTGTCGGACACAGACAGCAAAGCTCGGGTCAGCGGGGCGGGATCTTGCATGGGCAATCCTATTTGGTGGCCGTGTCAGAACGGCAGATCAGGGGCGGGCAATAACGCGGCGGGGCGCGCGATGCTCCAAGACACGGCAGCCCCATAGCCCCTTACGCGGTTGGTTAAAACGATCTGTTTTGTCGCGCGTGGGGTCAGGCGGCCCGCATCGAAGTAGACGGAGGGTTGAATCGAAAGCTCTCCCTCACCGCCATGGCGGAAGACCCAAACTTCCTCGTTCGGCAACGTAAGCGAGATCGCGGAGCCGCCCATATCAAGCTCCACCACCACATCCGGGTGCAGGTGAAACCGCGCGGCGAAACGCAGGCCCACATCGGACGGCAGGTTGCGGTTGATCGACAGGAACTTTTCGCGGTCGGCCGCGTCCAGCGCCGCCAAACCGTCTTCCCCGCGCAGCAGATTGCCGTGATCCTCAAGCGTGAGGGAACGCAAATGCGCTAGCCCATGCGTGCGCCGCCATCCGTCATGGGACAGGATCACGCCCTCGCCATTCGCAATCTCTGCCCATTGCACGGACACGTCTGATGGCCCCTCGGCAAAACCAAGCCGTTCGGGCGGCACATCGCGCGCCTTTTCGGTGAAGCGAGACGATGAATAACCCTGAAGTGAGACCGTCGAGTGGCTGACAGTGGCACGGCCCGCACGCCGCCAGTCAGGCCCAAATGCAGCACCAGAGCCCGCGTTGACGATCAGCGGGTGGTTGGCAGACGTCATCTCAAACGCCAAGGTGCCCGCATGGGCATTGGTCGAACTCGGGCCGATCTGCGGCGGGGCTGCATCGGTGATGACCGTCACGCGACCGGCCGCCATGCGGGCAAAGCCCATGGCCAAACCCTTGATGCGTGACGGGCGAACGCCCGACTGGATCAATGCCCCGATCAACCGCCCCGGCGCGCCGCGCCCGCCGCCATGGGCGCGCACAAGGCTGCCGTCGGCGTGGCGAACCGCGCGCAAGGTGGGCGCAATGCGCATGATGGCCGTGTCGATGGCCGGATCGGCCTGTTTTCCCGTCTCTTGCAGGATCTGCGCGGCCCAGGTGAGCAGTACGAAAACCTCCAACAATTCCTCGGGGTTGCGAGTGACGATACCGCCTTGGCTGTCGATCTCGCGCGCGCATTCCCGGGCGAGGCCGTTCAGGGCCGGATCAAGCTGCGTTTCCATCCCGATCAGCGCGCAGGCGGAATAGATCAGACCAGTCAGCGCCTCGAACCGGGGCAAACCGCTGGAGGTCTTGGTCCATGTTTTCGCAAGGTATGCGGTCTGGCGGGAAAGGGCGGCGTGGAATGCCTTGGAGTCTGTTGGATCCTGCCCATTCATCAGGAACAGCGCCTGGCTGATCCAGCGGATTTGCCGCCGTCCGGTCAGGTCCGGGCTCCACCCCGGACCTTTCCCTGTGCCGTAGCGCACCAGCCAATCGCCAAGCCAGGCTTGTGCTGTGGCGCGGCCACCGCCATCGGGGATGGCCGCCAGATCGTCGAGCCAGTCGAAGCCGTGAAGCGCGGCCTCAAACGCGTCCGTTGGCGGATCAATGTCCCAAGGGCTTTGACCGGCCCCTTCGACCAGCGCGCCACCCAGCCGGAAATTCCCGGCCAAAAGCTGCCGCCCACGCGCGGCGGAGCCGGGAAAGCGCGGCTCAGGCTGCCAAAGAAATCCCTGCATCTGCGGGCCAAAGCCCGCCCGCCAAACAGCCCAACGGTGCCCACGCCGCGCATCGCGCGCGCGGGGCCTTCCGGGGGAGGGGGTTAGCGGCTCGGACATGGGTGAATGGCTGCTCGGGCGTTGGTTTTGGCGCGGAATATAAGGGCTGAGGCGGGCAGAGTCACTTGCGGGTCAAGGCGGCCATGTAGAAGCCATCGAGGCCGCCCTTGTCGGGCCAGTGGGACGGGAAGATGCGTAACCCACCTTCGGGGCTGGCCCACTCCGGATCGCCGCCGAGGCTTGTGGGGTCGGCCGGGACCACGCGCAGATCCGGGTGGCGTTTTAGCGCGGCTGTAACCTGATGCTCGCCCTCAACGGGCAGCAGCGAACAGGTGCAATAGACCAGCGTTCCACCGGGGTTCAGCAGCGTCAGTGCGTGGTCGAGAAGCTGCATTTGCAGCTTGGTTAGCGGCTCAACTTCACGCCCGTTTTTGACGAATGGGAGGTCTGGATGGCGGCGGATTGTACCGGTCGCGGTACACGGCGCATCCAGTAGGACGACGTGATATTTTGCTTTGTGATCAAAGGCATCTTCAGTCACGAGCTTGGCGTTCAGGCCCGTACGTGCCATGTTTTCGGCGACCCTTTCCATGCGCGGTTCGGACACATCAAGTGCGGTGACGTCAGCCCCGGCAGCGGCGAGTTGCATCGTCTTGCCACCGGGTGCGGCGCAAAGGTCGAGGACGGTTTTCCCTTTGAGATCAGGGAAAAGCCGGACGGGCAAAGCGGCGGCGGCGTCCTGCACCCAGAATGCACCTTCGGCGTAGCCGGGCAGGGCAGTGACTTGCGGGTGATTGTGAAAACGGAGGGAGCCGGTGGGCAGGCGTTCGGCGCCCTCAATGGTGAAATCGGGATCTTTCGGCGTGATGTCGAGCGGTGGGGTTATCGCATGTGCAGCTTGGATTGCGGCGAGGCCCTCCTTGCCGATCCGCTTGCGCAAGGCCTTGTCGACCCAGGGCGGCACGCGTTGCGCAGGCGCGTTCGCAAAAGCCTCCGGTCCATCGGCGATGACTTTGCGCAGAACGGCATTGACCATGCCCGAAGCCTTGGCGGTCTTGGGGTGCTTTTTTGCAATGGAAACAAGATCATGGGTCACGCCATGTGCGTCTTCGCCATTGCCCAGAAGCTCCACCACTCCAAGCCGCAGGATGTTCTGCACGGCAAGCTGCGGCTTGCGCATGGCATAGGGTTCCAGCACCGCGTCGGCGGCCCCGATCTGCCGCAAAACTTGCGTGGCAAGGCGGCTGGCGCGAGCGGCTTCGGCCCCCTCAGCCGGGACCTTCACATGCGCCAGCATCCGCTTTTCGCGCAGGACGGCATCGAGAAGGTGAAGGGCGGCTTGGCGGGCCTGCATGGGCGCGGAATCCTTGTTCTGGAACAAGCGCCGCGTATATCAGGGGGGACGGATGAGACAAGCAGAGGCGTGAGCGAATGACCGAACGGAACGATTTGCCGCCCGAAGCGCAACGCGCGCTGGCCGAGGCGGAAGAGCGTCGGAAGAAGGCGAAAGAGCTGGATTTGCCGACCGAATTGGGCGGGCGTGACGGGCCAGAACCCGTGCGCTACGGCGATTGGGAGAAGAAGGGCCTCGCCATCGATTTCTGAGGCCCGATGATCCTCCCGAACGGGAGGAGTTGTTCCCGAACGGGAGGATATTCGTGATTAACGGGTGAAAAAACCCTCCCGAACGGGAGGAGTTTCAGGCCTATCTTATACGGAAATCCGCGATTTCGCCTGTGCCCTGATCGGCGTGGAAGCGGATCGAATTGCCATCCACCGACACAACCTGACAATTCCGCCCGAACTGCCGGTCGCCGGCATCGAGCGTTCGGCAGAACATTCCACCTTCCCAAGCCCAGGTTCCGGTCACATCGCGCCCAAGCGCGCGGCCTGCGATGGATCCATCCGGACTGACGCGAAGCGAAACGCCGATGCGAGTCAACTCGCGGCCCTGCACATAGGATAGGAACGTGCCGCGGTCGCTGACGCGTGTCAGGTCGGCCAGCGCCGGGGCGGTCAGGCAGAGGCTGGCCACGGCGGCGGTGAAAATGGTCTTGAAGGTCATGTCGGTCCTCCGCGCTCTCAAATTGGATGCGGAGGGAGGTAGACCGTTTCGGCTAAAGGCCAAGCACGTCCATCATGTCGAACTGACCCGGACCCTTGCCCTGCCCCCAAAGCGCGGCCTTGAGCGCGCCCCGTGCGAAGATGGCCCGATCCGTAGCCAAATGGCGCAGGACGATGCGTTCGCCGTCGGCTGCGAAGATCACGTCATGCTCGCCCACCACATCGCCGCCGCGAATGGCCGTGAAACCGATATCGCCGCGCTTGCGGGCGCCGGTGATGCCGTCGCGGCCCCGGTCCGCCACATCCGCCAGAGACACGTTTCGCCCTTCTGCAGCGGCCTCCCCCAGCATGAAAGCAGTACCAGACGGGGCGTCGACCTTGTGGCGGTGGTGAGCCTCGACAACCTCGATATCAAAATCCTCATCCAATGCGGCGGCGACCTGTTGGGTGAGTTTCACCAGAAGGTTCACGCCAAGGCTCATGTTGCCCGCGCGGATGATCGTGGCGTGTCGTGCGCAAGGCTCTAGCTGCGCGATTTCATCCTCGTCCATGCCAGTGGTGCCGATGACGTGGACGCAGCGCGCCTGCGCGGTCAACTTTGCGTGAGCCAGCGTGGCGGCGGGGGAGGTGAAGTCGATCACCGCCTGCGCCTTCACAATTGCATCAAGCGGATCGTCACAGACCGGCACGCCCGTTTTTGCGCCGCCCATCGCCTCGCCCAGATCGCGGCCGACCCATTCATGGCCTGCGCGCTCGGTCACTGCGATCAGATGCGCCTTGTCGGATGCATTCACGATCTCGATCAACATCTGACCCATGCGGCCAGACGCGCCCATGATTGCGATTGCGGTGCTGTCCATCTTGCGGCCTCCGGTTTTGTTGGAATGCGTCGTAGCGGAACCCTGCCTGACAGGGAAGCGTCGCTTGCGGGGCGCGCGTGCATGGCCTACCTCTGGGGCTAAGTTAAGGACGACCCGATGGCACGCAACACCCACCATGATGGCCCCGGCCCCTCGCAACGGCAGTTGCGGGTGGGCGAATTGATCCGCCGCACGTTGTCGAGCGTGCTGTCGCGGGGCGATGTGCATGACCCGGAGCTGAACCAGATGTCGATCACGGTGGGTGAGGTGCGGACCTCGCCAGATCTGAAGGTCGCGACGGTCTACGTTATGCCCTTGGGTGGCGGAGCGCGGGAAGAAGCCATCCAAGCGCTCAAGCGCAACAAGGGTGAGCTGCGCCGCGCGCTGATGAAGGATATGACGCTGAAATATGCGCCCGACCTGCGCTTTGTGATCGACGAGACATTCGACCGGATGGACGAAACGCGCGATATGCTGGCCCGGGCGGAGGTGCGCCGGGACGTCGAGAAGGATGCAGAAGAATGATCCGTGCGGTTGCCCTGTTGACGGCTCTGCTGGCCCCGACGGCCTCAAGCGCGCAATGCGAGACGGTTCTGTTTGACGAGGCCGAGTTCACCGCCTGCGCGGTTGATCTGGCGGAGGCCGACGTGCGCCTGTTCCTGCGTGACGGCGAGGGCGAGGTATTCGGCACGTTTGGCCGGGTTGAGGATGCACTGCCGGATGGGCGACGGCTGGGCATCGCGATGAACGCGGGCATGTTCCACGAGGATCGCTCTCCCGTCGGTCTTTATGTCGAGGATGGTGAGCAGGAGATGCGCATCATCACCTCGGATGGGCCGGGGAATTTTGGGCTGCTTCCCAATGGGGTCTTGTGTCTGGGCGAAGGTGAGGCGGCGGTGGTCGAAAGCCGCACGTTTGCCGAAAGCCCGCCGTCCTGTGTGCACGCGACGCAATCCGGGCCGATGCTGGTGATCGACGGTGATTTGCACCCGCGCTTCATCCGAGACAGTGACTCGCTGAATATTCGGAATGGCGTTGGTGTGGACGAGGACGGAAACCGGTTGTGGATGGTGATCTCGAACCAGGCCGTGAACTTTCACCATTTTGCGCGGTTCTTCCGCGATCATCTGGGCACACCGAACGCGCTCTACTTCGATGGCCGTGTCTCGCGCTTGCATGCGCCTGAGATCGGGCGGTCGGACCTTGGCTTTCCGATTGGACCCATTCTGGGTGTCGTGGTGGGCGACGAGGATGCAGCGTCGGGCGACGGCTGAATGGGACGCAAGCGGAAGGGACGGGACGTTTCCGGCTGGCTGCTGGTGGACAAACCGGCGGGGATGACCTCCACCGCTGTGGTCAACAAAGTGCGCTGGTGTTTTGACGCGAAGAAGGCGGGACATGCGGGCACGCTGGATCCGGACGCGACGGGGCTTTTGCCGGTGGCGTTGGGCGAGGCGACGAAAACGATTGCCTATCTGGGTGATGCGCTGAAGGCCTATGAATTCCGGATGCGGTTAGGCGTTTCCACAACAACCGATGATGCCGAAGGCGAGGTGATTGAAGAGCGTGACCTGCGCCCCATTGACGCTGAGATCGAGGCGGCTTTGTCGGCATTCGTGGGCGATATTCAGCAGGTTCCCCCGCAATTCTCCGCCGTGAAAGTGGACGGCGAGCGGGCCTATGACATTGCGCGGGGCGGCGGCGAGATGGAGCTGGCCGCGCGGGATTTGTATGTTGATGAGCTGTCGCTGATCGGCCGTGTCGACGCGGATCATGTGGATTTGCGGTTTGTTTGCGGATCCGGTGGCTATGTGCGGTCGATCGCGCGGGATCTGGGCGAGGTGCTTGGCTGTCTGGGCCATGTGCTATGGCTGAAACGGGTCTGGGTTGGGCCGTTTGACATGGAAGAGGCTGTTGCGCTGGATCGTGTGGAAGCCTTGGCGAAGACGGCTGAAATTGACGCGTTGCTGGAGCCGGTTGGTCTGGCGTTGGACGGCTTGCCAGAAATGCGAGCGACCGAGGCAGGTGCTGTGCGGTTGCGTAATGGCAATCCCGGGCAGGTTCTGCCGGGGGATGTGGACTATGGTGATCTGGCCTGGGCGTCGCTGGACGGGGTGCCGGTCGCTGTGGGGCGGTTTCGGTCAGGGGAGCTTCATCCGGAGCGGGTGTTCAATTTGTGAAGTCCGGACGGGCAGGGTGACGTCGGCCCACCCGCCCGCCCCCGCCGTCCCCCTGCCCAGCGCCCCACGTTCGGGGCTGTGCAAGGGGTGAGGTGGAATTGCATATTTTCGGAACAAAGAGGGCGCAGGCTTGATTGAGCGGGAACATCTGAAAGGGGATGCGGCGTCGGTCGCTGTCTATTCACCTTGCGAGAAGTATCGCTATTCGCTGACGCGCGTTTGGGATGACACTGGACGGAAGGCCTTGTTCATCATGCTGAACCCCTCGACCGCAACGGAAGTCCAGAATGATCCAACGGTCGAGCGGTGCGAGCGGCGTGCGCGCGCCCTGGGGTTTGGCGCGTTTCGGGTGCTGAATATCTTTGCTTGGCGCGCGACGGACCCGCGCGACATGCGGGCGGCGGAGGATCCGGTCGGGCCGGGCAATGATGCGGCGATCCTGGGGTCACTCGATTGGGCCGATGCAGTGATTTGTGCCTGGGGCACCCACGGCGCGCACCGTGGGCGGGGGCCGGACGTTGCGGCGATGCTGCGTGAAGCGGGCGTCGAGATGATGCATCTGGGCCTGTCGAAAGAGGGGCATCCGAAGCATCCGCTTTACATAGGCTACAAGGTGCAGCCGGAGGTGTGGCATGGCCATTGAGGGGTTCACGCAGAGCTTTGTCGATGTCGGCGCGGTGCGGTTGAGCGTGCATCGGGCGGGTGCCGGCGCGCCGCTGATCCTGCTGCATGGCTTCCCGCAGAACCATCGTTGCTGGGAAAAGATTGCGCCTTCCCTGGCCGAGCATTTCGATGTGATCGTGCCAGATCTGCGCGGCTATGGCGAAAGTGACGCGCCGGAGGGAGTCGCGGCTTATGCCAAGCGCGAGATGGCGCGGGATATTGTCGGGCTGATGGATGCGCTCGCGTTGGCGAAGGCCCATGTTCTGGGACACGACCGGGGCGCGCGGGTGTCGTATCGGTTGGCGCTGGATCATTCGGCTCGGGTGGACCGGTTGGGGATCATCGAAATTGTGCCAACCGGGGATTTCTGGGCGGCCTGGGACGCGGAGCTGGCCATGGCGGCCTACCACTGGACCTTCCTTGCGCAGCCCGCGCCTTTGCCAGAGCGGATGATTGCGGCGGACGGGCCGGGATATATCGACTGGACGCTTGCAAGCTGGACCCATAGGCGGTCGCTGGATGTGTTCAGCGAAGCCGCTTTGGAAAGCTACCGCGCGCAGGGGGCTGATCCGCTGCGGGTGGCGGCTATGTGCAATGACTACCGAGCTGGGGCGACGATTGATCGACAGATAGATGCGGAAAGCCGTTCTGCGGGTCTGAAGATCGCAGCGCCGATGTTGTTTCTCTGGGGCGCTGGCGGCTTCCCGGCAAAGACGGGTGATCCTTTGGGGGTCTGGCGCGACTGGGCCGAGGATTTGAGTGGGGTTGAGCTGGAAGGCTCTGGCCACTTTGCTATGGAAGAAGTGCCGGACGCCGTCTTGGCCGCAGTGCTAGGCCACTTTGCCGAGGCGGACTAGGGCTGAATAAAGGCCCCCACAGGCACGATGACCTGTGGGGGCGCACTGCTCGAATTATTGATGTGTCAGGCGCTTGTGCGTAGGTCGATCACGTTAGGATCCAGACCCTGTGCGCCCGTTACGCTGAGGACAACCTGCCCGTTCAACATGATGTCTGCGCCGGAGCCATCCGCGAAGTCCTGCACTTCGATGATTGGGTTAGGAGTTGTGTCGGGATCGTAGATGACCTCAATCCGATCTTCCGATGGATTGAAGTCGGAAACGGTTCCGGCAGACGCGTCATCGACAATATGATCCCCGCTGACAAAGGTGTCCGCCCCCGTTCCGCCTTGCGCGATGTCGCCATTGCCCAGAATGATTTCATCATCGCCGCTGCCACCGAGAAGGACGTCGCCTTGATCCTGATCGCCAGTTCCGTGGCTGAACGTGCCATTCAAAAGGTCATTGCCGGATCCACCATTCAGGGTGTCGGCACCGGCGCCGCCGTGCAGAACGTCGTCTTCGCTGCCACCATAAAGCGCGTCGTTACCATCGCCGCCGAACAAGGCATCACGGCCCGCGCCGCCGTCGAGCGCATCATCGCCCTCGCCGCCATCCAGAAAGTCGATGCCGTCGCCGCCGTGTAGATCATCATCGCCGAAATCGCCGTGCAGCTCATCATTGCCGCCGCCGCCGGACAGTACGTCATCGCCATCATCGCCAAACAGGGCATCCTGCCCGTCACCACCCGACAGCACATCGTCGTTGAAACTGCCGGTCAGGGCATCTTCGCCGCCGGTTCCGAACGCTGCATCTATATCGCCGCGGGCGTCGAGCATGTCAGAAGTGCCGCCAAGGTCCGACAGGTTTGATCCAAGATCATCCATGATGCCTTCCAACACCGCAGCACCGGGAACACCGTCCGTTACGGTTTCGACAACGTCGACGATCGGGTCAATCAAAGGGATATCCCCGAGATCGTCGGGCAAATCGATGGGCAGTTCTGGTATGAGCCCCAGGCCGTCAGTCAGGCCGACAGCATCCTCTTCCACGCCGCTCATCTGGATGAGGACGTCCTTTTCCGTCATGTCAGCGGCGTCCTGCACGATCGTCACAGGTTGGCCGTTTGCGTTGATGACAGCATCATCCGTCTCTGGATCGGAGTCGATGGTGATGACCGGCGCATCTTTTTCGCCGCCATCAAAATCCATTACCAGCATGTCCGTGCCGGGCAAGAAATCGGAAACGAGTGGCACTTCGGCCCCGTCGTCCAGCACCGTGGTTTCCGTCACCTCAAGCAGGGCATTCGCACCTGCCCCCTCGGGCGTTGGAGTGCTTTCGTAAACCTCGCTCTCTACTTCGCTGTCCTCGGCCATGTCGACATCGTCGAGCGGCGTATAGCCAAGGGTTTCGGCGCGCGTCTGCAGAGAGGGGTCTTCCGCATCCTCTTCATTCGGCAGTAACTCATCCAGCGTTGTGATCCCGCCAGACGCCTCCTCAGGCGAGTCTGCCCCATCGGCAGCCTCATTCTCCTCATCCTCCGTTTCGGGGTTGAACAGGCCATCCACGGTGAGGCCCGCGAGCAATAGGGCAAGGACACTTCCGGCGACGAGCATATGGGTTCCCTCAAGGTTGATGGGGCGCGTGAAACAGGTTCAGGAGACATCGACCCCTAAAAGGGGCCTGACCCGGCCTTCTGGCAGAGTTCCGGTCCAGGGCCGCTGCGCGATCACAGCAGGCACAGGCCTGGCCGATCCGGGATAACCGGTGACGTCTTGCCGAACCCTAAAGACCAAGCCCCATAATAGTGAAAATTTGACCCAATGGCCCGGTCCAATTTCGCTCTTGGTTAACGGCGCGGGAACGGAAGGGGTTTTCACAGCGGGGGATTCGGTGTACGGCCCCGCATCCGCCTTAAAGCGGACCCTCCACGGGCCTTGCTGGACGACATCCCGGCTTGCGCCATAACCCTTAATCCTGAAGGAGACCCCGATGTCGATCACAGCTGAAGAAAAGCAGCGCCTCATGAAGGAATTCGCCACGAAAGAGGGCGATACAGGTTCCCCTGAAGTTCAGGTGGCCATCCTCACGAGCCGCATCACGACCCTGACCGAGCACTTCAAGACCCACAAGAAGGACAACCACGGCCGCCGTGGTCTACTGAAAATGGTCGCACAGCGCCGGAAGCTTCTGGACTACACCCGCGCCAAGGATGAGGCCCGCTATCAGGACCTGATCAAGCGTTTGGGCATCCGTCGCTAAGACGGACGTTCAGTTGGCGAAAAGAAGGGGCCCCGGTGGGGCCCTTTTGTTTTCCACCCGATGCAAGGCAACAGTTTCGTTGATTGTGTCGAAAGGGCCATTGTTGCCCAGCACCTTTCGATGCACGCAAAATCCACTGGTAACGGCTTTGGGGATGTTACGAAAATGAAAATCTCGCTCGACCATGACGCCGCCTTGGTGCTGTTCGACTTTCTGTCTCGGACAATTGATGTGGAAAATGGCAAGAAGCTGGAGCCAGCCGTGGCACATGATGGTGAGCTTTGGGCCTTGAATTCTCTGTTGGCGATTTTGGAAACGTCTGTCTCCGACTCTTTTGACGATAACTATCCAGTCAAAGTGTCTGCCGCTCTTCAGGCACTTGTGTCCAAGAGTGGGGCTTGGCCGTCGTCAGACGACGAAAGCTGAGTTTAGTGTGAAGCGTTGCTGCCAAAGCCTCGGGCGTCGTCACTCCGCGAGTTTGTCTTGCGGCAGCTCCGAACACGTCCATTGGATCCCGCATTTCAAACCGCAAACTTATGCGGCCTGAGGATATGCACCGGCTCCACATAGGCGATGCCGGAATAGTGCTCGAAATAGCGGTCGGCGATGGTCTGGATGATCGCCTCGGCCTTTTCGGCATCACTGACAATGGCCTCGATCTTCACGTTCGACAGAACCCCGCCCACACCGGGGCGGTTGGCCGACCGCTTGCCCCGGCTGCCGCGCCCGCCCGCATCGACATGGGTGTAGCCGGTCGCCCCGCCCGCCATGATCAGCGCGGCGACGCCGTCGAGGATGGAGCGTTCGGTGATGATCACGATTTTGGTTGCGTCATACATATCAGGTCTCCGCGTCAAAGGCCGATGGTGAGGTCTGCGAGTGCGATCCAGAGGGGGATCGACAGGATTGCGATGGGGGTGCCGAGGCCGGTGGATGTGCCCACGTAGGACGATGGGTTCGCCTCGGGCAAGGCCCCGCGCAGGGTGGGTGGACCGGAGATGTCCGAGGAGGACGCCGCCATGACCGCGAGCAGGACGACGCCGCCACCGGAGAAGCCGGTGAATTGGTGGACGATCAGCCCTGCGCCGAAGCCGAGTGCGCCGTGGACGAGGGGGGCGAGGAGGCCGTAGGCGATATAGGCGTGGGCGACTCCCTTGAGCTCCGACAGGCGCGACCAGGCCTCCATCCCCATGATCAGCATCAGGATCGACAGGAGGCCCCGGAAGAGGATGTCGTAGAAGCTCTCATAGACGGAGTCGGGCCGGGCGAAGATGCCAAGAGCGAGGCCGAGGAGGAGGGCCGAGATCGCGGCGGAGCGGAACGTGTCGACGAGTATGCCTTTGACCATGCCTTTCGGCAGGCCCTGAGGCCCGGCGGTGGCGGTGCCGTCGGCGTTGATCGTGGCGGCGGCTTTGCGTTCTGCACTGAGGCGAGCGAGGACGATCGCGGTCACAAGGGCGGCGATGTCCATGAAGGGATAAAGCGCGCCGATGAAGCCCTCATAGGCGATGCCATCGCTGTCGAGCATCGCCATGGCAGCGGCGAGGGTGGAGGCAGAGACGGCCCCGAAGAGGCCTGCTGTCGCGTAGCCGTCCATCGGGTTCACACCTCTGAGCCGGGCGAGCGTGCCGGTGCCCAGAAGGACGATTGCGATCCCGACCAGGGCGGCGAAGAGGGCAGGGACGGCGAGGTCGAGTAGGTTGGCCTCCCGCACCGAAATGCCTGCGCCGAGGCCGACCTTCATCAGCAGCAGGAAGACGATCCATTTGTAGACGGGCTCGGGGATTTCCAGCTTGGAGCCAAAGGCCGCCAGCGCCATGCCGCCGATCAGGAAGGCCAGCGTGGGTTTCTGCATCTGCTCCACAATGGTTGTGGCAATGTCGATCAGCATGGGCATGCCCCCTGGTGTGACGGTTCGATGGGGGAGATAGCGATGGGTCGGTGAGAAGAAAAATATATCTTTCTGCACGTAACGTTCTATTTTATCGAATATGGATCAGTTGAACTATCACCATTTGCGATACTTCCGGGACGTGGCCCATGAGGGGAACCTGACCCGCGCGGCGGAGCGGTTGAACGTGTCGCAATCGGCTTTGTCGACGCAGATCAAGGCGTTGGAGGCGCGATTGGGACATGCCCTGTTCGAGCGGGTGGGGCGACGGCTGGAGTTGACCGAGGTGGGCCGGATCGCTCTGGACCATGCGGATCGGATCTTTGCCACGGGTGCGGATCTGATGGCGGTTTTGAAGCAGAGCGGTACGCGGGTGCCGCCTTTGCGGGTGGGGGCTGCGTCAACGCTGTCGCGGAACTTTCAGCGGCGGTTTCTGGGGCCGGTTCTGGGGCGCGAGGATGTGGAGTTGATCCTTCGGTCGGGGTCCGAGGCCGAATTGGTGGACGGGTTGGCCAGCCTGTCTTTGGACGTGGCGCTGATGACGGAGCCGCCGCGTGGCGACGGGCGGGCGGAGCTGCGCGCGCACCGGTTGGCGGAGCAGGCGGTTGGGTTGCACGGGCGACCGAAATTGATGGGCGGGACTTTGGACGTTTTGCTGAGGGAAGGGCGGTTTCTACTGCCGACGGACCCGACGATCAGCGCGGGGTTCGTAGCGTTGGGGGAGCGGTTTGGCGTGACGCCGAAGATCGCGGCGAGTGTGGACGATATGGCTATGGTCCGACTGCTGGCGCGGGAAGGCGCGGGGATCGCGGTGACGCCAGCTGTGGTCGTGGCCGATGAGTTGGAGAGCGGGCGGTTGGTGTCTGCGCCGTTTGATCTGGGCATTGAGGAGCGGTTCTTTGCGGTGACGCTAAAGCGGACGTTCCCGCATCCGCTGCTCGATGGGTTGATTGCGGAGGCGGGGGCTTGAGGTGGATCGCGCTCTTCCTCGGGCTTGCAGCCCTCCTCGCAGCGGTTTTGTGGCAGGTGAGCCGGGCGCGGGAATATCAGTTTTTTGGGGAAATCGTGACGCGTGGAGAGGGCTCTGCGCAGGTCGTCGCGCTGACCTTCGATGATGGGCCGACGGCGGCGCATACGGGGGCTCTGTTGGAGGGGCTTGGCGAGGCGCGGGCGACGTTCTTTCTGGTCGCGCAGGATATTGTCGCCAATCCTGAGGCGGCTGAGGCGATTGTGGCGGCGGGGCATGAGATTGGGAACCATTCGTGGGATCATCCGCGGATGGTGTTGATGTCGCCCGCTGCCGTGAGGGCGCAGGTCGAGGATATGGACGCGGCGATCAGGGCGTTGGGATATCACGGGGCGATCCCATTCCGGCCGCCGTTCGGGAAGAAGCTGTTCGTGCTGCCTTGGGTGCTGTCTCAGATGGGCAGGCCCTCCGTGATGTGGTCGATGGAGCCGGATACGGTGCTGGGGGCGGAGTTGTCGGCGGAGGACCTGACGGCCTATGTCGTGGAGGGCGCGGAGGCGGGGGATATCATCCTGCTGCACGGGATGTTCAGCGGGAATGCGGCGACGCGGGAGGCTTTGCCGGGGATCGTAGCGGGGCTGGCCGCGCGGGGGTTCGGGTTTGTGACGGTGAGCGAGATTTTGGGGGAGTGATCACGCGTGATCAAGGTTGAAACCGGAACCTTGAGCGGGATTTATTGTTTTAAAACAGGGGTCGGCCTTCAAAAACATTTCTATAATTATAGAAATGTTCCGAACATGGTTAACGGGGCCTGACGTGGCGTTTTTGCTTCGGGTTTTCGGGCGGGTCGGGCTAGGGTTTGGCCGAGGAGGGACGGGCCATGATCCCAACATTTCGGGTGTTGATCCACATGGGCGGATTGCAGCGGTTGGCGCCGTTTTGGATCGCGGGCCTCGTGCTATTTGCGCTGAACTTTGGGTGGCTTGCTTGCGTGGCCCTGGCCTATGGCGTGGTGCTGCAATTCTTCGTGGAATATGTGCTGCACCGGTTTGTCTATCACCGCGACCCGCCGGCGGAGCAGTCGCCGTTCAACGCGCTCTACCGGGCGCATATCGGGCACCATGAATTTCCGAATGAGCCGGAATTCTTCACCGGCGGGGACGATTGGTTTGCGGTGAAATTCGGGGTCGGGGCTGTGGTGCTGCATACCCTGCTGCTGTGGGCGGTGCTGGGGTTCTGGGACGCAGGCCTGTTCGGGGCGGTGGCGTTGTTTGTGGGCTCGGTCTCGGCGTTCACGTTCTATGAATATTGTCACACGCTGGCGCATCTGGACGTGCCGAAGGGGTGGTTCGGGAAGCGCGTGACGCACGAACATCTGCGGCATCACTTCAACGACCATGACAGCAATTTCCATGTGAGTTTCGGGATGGGCTGGATCGATTGGCTGTTTGGGACGGGGTATGATCGGGATGTCGCGAAGGCGCGGTTTGATCGGGGGACGGTGATGTCTTTGGGGATGGACCCGGAGGATTTGCGGCTGGTGACGGCGCGGAAGGCGTGGGGGTTGCCGGAGCGTGGGTCCGGGCGCTGAGCACAGGCGTTGACGGGCTTGGGTGCGGCGATCCTTGCCTTTGATGGGGGCACTTTATGGTGGCCAAGCTTTTTTGTCCCTTTCGGGCGGAGCACCAAGCGGCAACCAAATCGCCGGGCCCGGGGGAGGCCCGGCGATGGCGGGGCGGCGTTCGCCGCTGTTAACCCGCTGAGGCTCCAAGTTAGCTACTGAAACAGCTTATTGAGATAAACCCAACGAAGAAAAATCAAGCGGTCTTAGATTTTGACGGAAGCGCCGCCGACCTTTCATGAGGCTTGCTTTACGGCGCGAAGCAAACGAGGCTACTTGTCCATCACACCGCACGCCGGAGAAGATCGAGTTGACTGTTATGATCCGAACCTTTGTTTTCAGTTTCTATTTGCTTTTTCTTCCATTCGCTGCGCGCGCAGAATGCGTGGATTTCCAACCAGCTACGGAAACGTCCGCGGGGCATTTGCAAACCTTCCCAAGTTTCTTGATCCTCGGAATTTCGGCCGCGGTGCGGGACGGGGGCGACCAATATATTTGGAGCTACCCTGATTTGCCAAACGGCGGCATCCAAGGTGAGCACATTTGTGCTCCTGTGTCTTTGGTTCCATTCGCGAACGGACGCACATTTGCATCGATGACTGAAAATGACCAAGCGCAGCGGCAAGCGCTGCAAATATTCGGCTTACAATTGCATGATGGCGTGGATTACCGCGCTACCTATCCAGCGGCGTACGAACAAATCCTTGAGAGAAACCAGTTCTTTCAGTTTCCCGGAGGGGTGATGTGGGTGATGAACTTTGAGGAAGGGTCTGCCCCAGCCGCCGGGTCCGAGGTTTTGAACGGATTGATCTCAGAAAATAGTCAATGCGAGACACACTCAGTTCTGATCGCCGACAATACCGTTCTGATCCCGGTGTGTTAGGTGTAGGGCGCTCGAATGCGCTGCGCTTCAAGCAAATAACCCCTCCCCTTCCCAATCCGCCTCAACCCGTGTATGTGCCGCTCCATCTGAGACGAGGCGCTCTGACCCGGCGTTCGCAACGAGGATAAGGGTCGGCGGCAATGGGGCCGCCATATGGATGAGGGACGCGGGCAAGGGGCCTGCGAGTGCCCTCGAATAGGAAACGCAGATGTTCAACATTGTGAAGAAAGAGATCCAGTGGGGCGAAGAGACGCTGACACTGGAAACCGGGCGTGTTGCCCGTCAGGCCGATGGGTCTGTGATTGCGACGTTGGGGGAGACCTCCGTCATGGCGAACGTGACGTTCGCGAAGGCACCGAAGCCGGGAATGGATTTCTTCCCGCTGACGGTTCACTACCAAGAGAAATACTACGCCGCCGGTAAAGTGCCGGGTGGCTTCTTCAAGCGTGAGGCCCGGCCCACCGAGAAGGAAACTCTGACCGCGCGTCTGATCGACCGTCCGATCCGCCCGCTGTTCGTGCCCGGGTTCAAGAATGAGACGCTGGTGATGTGCACCGTGCTGTCTCATGACCTGGTCAATGACCCGGACATGGTTGCGATGATCGCAGCCTCCGCCGCGCTGACCATTTCGGGCGCGCCGTTCCGTGGCCCGATTGCCGGTTGCCGCGTGGGCTTTGAGGATGGCGAATACATCCTGAACCCCGAGATCGACGACATGCACGATCTGCGCAACAACCCCGATCAGCGCCTTGATCTGGTTGTGGCAGGCACCAAAGACGCCGTGATGATGGTGGAATCGGAAGCCTACGAGCTGACCGAGGCCGAGATGCTGGGTGCGGTGAAGTTCGCCCACGACAGCATCCAGCCGGTCATCGACCTGATCATTGATCTGGCCGAAGATGCCGCGAAAGAGCCGTTCGAGTTCGAAGCCCCCGATTATTCGGAGCTGTTTGAGGTCATCCGCGCGGCTGGCGAAGACAAGATGCGCGAAGCCTATGCGATCACCGACAAGCTGGAGCGTCAGGCCGCCGTGTCTGCCGTGAAGGAAGGTGTGAAGGAAGGGCTCTCCGAAGAGCAGTTGGAAGATCCGAACCTTTCGGCGGCCCTGAAGAAGCTGGAATCGACGGTTCTGCGGTCTGACGTTGTGAAGAACGGTCGCCGGATTGATGGCCGCGCGCTGGACGAAGTGCGTGACATCGTTTCCGAAGTGAAGGTTCTGCCCCGGACCCACGGCTCGGCGCTGTTCACCCGTGGTGAGACGCAAGGCCTGGTCGTGACCACGCTGGGCACGGGCGACGATGAGCAGTTCATCGACGCGCTGCACGGCAACTTCAAATCCAACTTCCTTCTGCACTACAACTTCCCGCCCTATTCGGTGGGTGAAGCCGGTCGCGTGGGCCCTCCGGGTCGTCGTGAGATTGGCCACGGGAAGCTTGCGTGGCGCGCATTGCAGGCGGTTCTGCCCGCGGCGACGGATTTCCCCTACACGGTTCGTGTGGTGTCGGAGATCACCGAGTCCAACGGTTCGTCTTCCATGGCGTCGGTCTGCGGTGGTTCGCTGTCGATGATGGACGCTGGTGTTCCGCTGAAGGCTCCGGTGGCCGGTGTGGCCATGGGTCTGGTGTTGGAAGAAGACGGCTCCTACGGGATCCTGACCGACATCCTGGGTGACGAAGATCACCTCGGCGACATGGACTTCAAAGTGGCGGGCACCGAGGCCGGTATCACGTCGCTGCAGATGGACATCAAGGTCGCTGGCATCACGCAGGAGATCATGGAAAAGGCGCTGGAGCAGGCGAAAGCTGGTCGTCTCCACATCCTTGGTGAGATGAACAAGGCGGTCTCTGAGGCCGGTGAGTTCTCCGAGCACGCGCCACGCATCGAGACGATGCAGATCCCGACCGACAAGATCCGCGAAGTGATCGGCTCGGGCGGTAAGGTCATCCGCGAGATCGTGGAAGTGTCGGGCGCGAAGGTCGACATCAACGATGAAGGCATCATCAAGATCGCATCGCCCAACGGTGACTCGATCAAGAAAGCCTACGACATGATCCATTCGATCGTGGCCGAGCCGGAAGAGGGCAAGGTCTATAAGGGTAAGGTCGTGAAGATCGTCGATTTCGGCGCTTTCGTGAACTTCTTCGGCAAGCGCGATGGTCTGGTGCACGTGTCCCAGATCGAGAACCGCCGCCTGAACCACCCCTCCGACGTTCTGAAGGAAGGTCAGGAAGTGTGGGTCAAGCTGTTGGGCTTCGATGATCGCGGCAAGGTCCGTTTGGCCATGAAGATGGTCAATCAGGAGACCGGCGAAGAGATGGCCAAAGAAAAGGCTGAATAAAGGTGATGCCCCGCGCGCAGCGCGGGGCGTCGAAACCGAGGGTTTCAGCTTATGACATCCAAGATGTCCTCTGCACTGACGGCGGATGTGACCGTCGTCAGTGTTAGCTACAACAGTAGCGATGTTTTACCGACCATGCTTGCCTCCGTCCCTGATGGCGTACGCGTGATCATTGTCGACAATGGTGGCAACGATACGGACACGTTGAAACGTCTCGCCGTGGCGCATCCATTCACGCTGATCGAATCTGCGAAGAACCTTGGCTTTGGGCGGGCCTGCAATGCGGGAGCAGCGCAAGCCGAAACCCCACTTGTCTTGTTCCTGAACCCGGATGCCGAACTGGCGGATGGTGCGTTGGACGCGCTTTTGCACGCCGCCGAGACCTACGGAGAGGCCACGGCCTTTAACCCGTTGTTGGAGGTCGCACCGGGACGATACTACCGCAAGGCAAAGAGCCGCCTTGTCCCGCAGGAAGCCATGCGCGCGGCCGCAGAAAAGCCGTTGCAGGAAGACACGGAACTTCCAGTCTTGTCGGGGGCGGCCTTGCTTGTGCGCAAAACTGCATTTGATGCCGTCGGTGGGTTTGACCCGGCTATCTTCCTCTACTTCGAAGATGATGACCTTACGGTTCGGATGCGTGAGGATGGCGGGCGCCTTATGCGAGTTGCCGATGCTGTTGTCCGGCATGCCGGAAATCAGTCTACAGGGTCGAGTATTGCTGCCATGAAGGCCAAGAATTATCACTGGGCCCGGTCACGGGTCTACGTGAGCCGCAAGCATCGGCAACCAAGCGCTTTTCTGGGAGCCTTCACAGAAGGCTTGAAAGCGGTCACGCGAAAAGAACGGTTTGGCGAGGTTCAACCCGTATCAGCACGCGCGCAGCTTCTTTGGGGCGCGCTGAGCACCATCAGGGACGGGGGCGTATTTCATGAATGAACTGCAACGCGGCATAGTCAACATCCGCCTTGACCTGATCCACCGGTTTCGGGGCGACAGATTTGACTTTCACGGTGCACGCATCCGCGTTCCGAAGTCGATTTCGAAGTCGATCCGGCGAAAGCTCTTGCTTGATGGTGCCTATGAAACCGAGGAAGTCGAGTTCGTGGAGCGCTACGTGGAACCCGGCATGGACGTGATCGAGTTCGGCGGCTCCATCGGTGCGGTTGCGTCGTTGATAGCCACTCGGCTTGGTGCCGGAGATTCCCAATATGTCGTCGAGGCCTCATCGGAGTTGGCGGAGCTGTGCCGCGCCAATGTGGAGTCGAATGCAACGGATGCGCATCACGTTGAGGTGCTGCATCGCGCCGTTAGCTACAATGGAACGGGTGTTGTCCGGTTTGCGACAGGGCGGAACGCGCATATCGGACATATCGCGCGGGACGGCGAAGAGGCCAATGAAGTCCCCGCCACGACGCTGTCCGATGTCGCTGCGCAGCTAGAGGACGGACGTGCGTTTGTCTTTGTGTGCGACATCGAAGGGGGTGAGTACGACCTGTTTGAGAAGGACCTTGCAAGCGTCCAGAAGGCCAAGCTGTCTATTGTGGAGTTTCATCCGCAGGACGTCGAAGGGCGGCCGGTCGATATCGAGGCTTTCTTGCAAACCTTGCCTGCAAAGGGGCTCAAAGTCCTCGAATTCAGGAATGATGTTGCCGTCATAGCCCCAATTTCGGCCGGCTGATACGGGTCATTGAGGGGAACATTACCCGCTGGTAGGGGTTTCCTTACATAGATGTGACTGGAATCGCCGGATAAGGGACTTGTCCACAGGCCCTGCAATGCAAACAATAGGGGCAGCGATTCTACGTAACGTAAGCTGCCAGACGACCGATAAGGACAAGACCATGTTAACCCGCCGCCATTTCATTATCACCACGACGACGCTGTTTTCCGGCGCGATCGCTGCGCCGACGCTTGCGCAGGACGCCGTTGAGCTTGGCGTGGACGAGGCGCCCGATCAGGGCCCGACTGCGGGGGCGAACAACCCTTGGGGTCTGCACCCCCGTTTCATGCCCCAACGTGTGCAAGCCAATTCCGGCCTGACGCCGGGTGACATCCACGTCGACCCGACTGCGCGCTACCTCTACCACATCGAAGACGGTGGCACCGCAATGCGCTACGGCGTGGCCGTTGGACGCGCGGGCCTTTACCAGGCCGGACGCTTCCGGATTGGCCGCACCGCTGAATGGCCGTCCTGGACGCCGACCGCGAACATGATCGCGCGCGAGCCGCACATCTATGCGCAATACGCTGGTGGTGTGCCGGGTGGCCCTGACAACCCGCTGGGTGCGCGCGCGCTGTACCTCTACTCTGGTAGCCGCGACACCTATCTTCGCATTCACGGCACGCCTCAGCCATGGTCGATCGGTACCTCTGCCTCGTCGGGTTGTGTGCGTCTGGTGAATGACCATGTGATCCAGCTGGAAGCGAATGTGCGCGTCGGCGCGACGGCGGTTCTGCACAGCTGATCTGAGCGACAGTTCAAACGAGAAAGCCCCGACCGTTTGGCCGGGGCTTTTTGTTTGGTCGTAGTCAGTTTTTTCGCCCGCTGACGTGGTCGCCCAATGCGGGGGGCGCTGCCCCTCGCGCTCCCCGAAGTATTTCGAACCAGTGGAAGACCGGCGCGGGTTCCTCGCGTGATTACTCTGGCAGTTTCGCCATGCGCAGGTAGGGCAGTTTCTTGTCGATTGCGCCGTACTTGGCGATGGCGTCCTCGTCAGAGACAGCAACTGGGACGACCACGTCTTCACCCGGCACCCAATTGGCGGGGGTGGCGATGTTTTCCTTGGCGGCGGTCTGCAGACCGTCGAGGGCGCGCAGGACCTCGGCGAAGTTGCGCCCCACGTTCATCGGGTAAGTCATGGTCAGCTTCAGCTTCTTGTCCGGCCCGATGATGAAGACCGACCGCACAGTGGCGGTGTCGTTCGGGGTGCGGTTCTCGGGCAGGGCGGTTTCCGCTGGCAGCATGTCGAAGGCTTCGGAAATCGCGAGATCGGTGTCAGCGGCGATGGGGAAGCCGGCCTTGGCCCCGCCAACGGCCTCGATGTCACCTTTCCACTTCACGTGATCTTCGACGCCATCGACGGACACGCCAAGCACCTTGGTGCCCCGTGCGGCCCATTCGTCGGCCAGCTGGGCAACGGCGCCGAATTCGGTGGTGCAGACGGGCGTGAAGTCCTTCGGATGCGAGAACAGGATCATCCAGCTGTCACCGATATAGTCGTGCAGGGTCATGGTGCCCTGATCGGTGGTCACGGTGAGGTTGGGGATTTCGTCGTTGATGCGCAGGCCCATGGGTACATCCTTTTGCGTGCGTTTGAGTCTGTGCCAACATAGGCATTGCTGTGCGGCGCGTGAAGCGGGAAGGGCGAGGCGGGGAAAAGCGTTCTGTGCGCCGCGGATTTCAGCGAACAGCGGGCCTTGCGCAGCCCCCGATCCCCTGTCACGGTCCCGCGCGAATTGCAGTTTCGGGAGGCAGTCATGGACAACGCAAAGAACTTCTACATCGATGGCAAATGGGTGGCCCCGGCCAAGGCGCGGGACTTTGACGTGATCGATCCGTCGACCGAGGAAGTCGGCGCGGTGATCTCGCTTGGCGATCAGGCGGATACGGATGCGGCGGTGGCTGCGGCGAAACGGGCGTTCGAGACATGGGGCTGGAGTGATCCGGCGGAGCGCATCGCATTGGCCGAGAAGCTGCTGGAGATCTACAAGGCGCGCTCGGAAGAGATGGCGCAGGCGATCAGCCTAGAGATGGGTGCCCCGCTCGATCTGGCGCGGGCGCAGCAGGTGGGCGCGGGATCGTGGCATCTGGAAGGCTTCATCAATGCGGCGAAAGAGTTTGTCTGGGATCATCCGTTGGGTGACTGGGCCCCGAGTGAGCGGACGGTCTATGAACCCATCGGCGTTTGCGCTCTGATTACGCCGTGGAACTGGCCGATGAACCAGATCGTGCTGAAGGTTGTGCCTGCGATGCTGGCCGGCTGCACGATGGTGTTGAAGCCGTCTGAGATTGCACCTTTGTCCGGCGTTTTGTTCAGCGAGTTCATGGACGAGGCTGGGGTTCCGGCTGGCGTCTACAACATGGTGAACGGCGATGGCGCGGGCGTGGGCTCCCAGCTGTCGGCGCACAAGGACGTGGATATGGTGAGCTTCACCGGCTCCACCCGGGCCGGGCGCCTGATCTCCAAGGCGGGCGCAGACACGATTAAGCGTGTGTCGCTGGAACTTGGTGGCAAGGGCGCGAATATCATCTTCGCCGACGCCCATGAAAAGGCCGTAAAGCAAGGTGTGATCCGCTGTTTCCGCAACACGGGCCAGTCGTGCAACGCACCCACGCGGATGCTGGTGGAGCGGTCGCGCTATGACCAAGCTGTTGAGGAAGCGACGGCGGCGGCACAGTCGGTGACGGTTGGGCCGGCGAATGAGGAGGGGCGGCATATCGGCCCCGCTGTTTCGGAGCTTCAGTTCAACAAGATCCAGGACCTGATTCAGGTCGGTATCGACGAAGGGGCCAAGCTGATGGCCGGTGGCACGGGGCGGCCCGAGAACCTCAATCGGGGTTACTATATCCGCCCGACGGTCTTTGCCGATGTGACGCCGGACATGACGATCTACCGTGAGGAGATCTTCGGGCCGGTTCTGTCGATCATGCCGTTTGACGATGAAGAGCATGCCATCGCGATTGCCAATGACACGGATTATGGCCTGACGAACTACGTGCAGACCGGTGACGTGGATAAGCTGCGCCGGGTGGCACGACGGCTGCGGTCGGGGATGGTCGAGGGCAATTCCCAAGGCTTTGCGATGGGCTCACCGTTTGGCGGGTACAAGCAGTCTGGCAACGGGCGTGAAGGTGGGCGGTTTGGCCTGCACGAATTCCTGGAGACAAAGGCTGTCAGCGGCTGGGGGTGAATTGGTCGGGCTGGGCGACGCTCGCGCGTTGCGCGTCGCCCCGCCCGCCCTCCCACATTCGCACATAGTTGGCATCCGCCGCGATTGCGGTGGATGTTTTCTTTTGAGGTATTTGAAACCAGTGGAAGACAGGCGACACGCCTAGAACGGCACCGGCGCGCGGAATGTCATACCTATGCCGCCGTCGGGATGGCGGAGTTTGAGGCTTTCGGCATGGAGCATCAGGCGGGGAAAATCGAGCGCCGCACCCGTCGCATAGAACGGATCGCCTAGGATCGGGTGACCAATTTCGCGCATGTGGACGCGGAGTTGGTGGGAGCGGCCGGTTTTTGGGAACAGCCGCAAACGAGTGGTGCCGTCTTCGATCTTGAGCCGGCGCCAATCGGTTTGGGCGGGTTTGCCTGTCTCGTAGTTCACGTGTTGCAGAGGTCGGTTGGGCCAGTCGACGATCAGAGGCAGGTCGATATGGCCCTGTTTCTCGGCCACCTCGCCCCAGACACGGGCGACATAGGTTTTCCTCATGTGGCGCTTTTCGAATTGCAGGCCCAAGTGGCGTTGCGCGTTGGGTGTGCGGGCGAAGACCATCACGCCGGATGTGTCCATGTCGAGCCGGTGCACGAGGAGCGCTTCGGGGAACGGCACTTGCAGGCGGGCGATCAGGCAATCGGCGAGGTGGATGCCCTTGCCGGGCACGGACAAGAGGCCTGCCGGTTTGTTCACGAGGATCAGCTCATGATCTTCGTGGACAATGTCGAGGGGCGTGTCGGGGGGGCTGTAGACGAAGGCGTCTGACATGGGCGCGTGGGTCAGCCGTACACGTTGAGAATGTTCATTACGTTCATGGCGATCAGGACGAAGGTCAAGAAGAACAGCGTCTTGCGTTCCTGCCGGTCTTCCTCGCTTTTCAGCCAATACTTTGCCTGCGCCATGAAGCCGCCCGTGGACGGGAAGGCCCCGCCGGTCTGGTCTTCGTTGCGGCGGCGGAATTTGAACAGAACTGAATACATCATGAAGGCCCACGCGATGAAGACGAGCGCCTGCAGGACGAGGCGGATGATGGCACCAGTGGTCATTCTTGCGGGTCCTTCCAGAGCTGCCATGCGGACCAGAGGGCGGAGCCGCCAAAGAACGCCCCACCAATAATCACGATTTCCATCGAGGCGATACCAAAGATGCCGGTGCGCGCAAAGCCCCCGATCAGGAAGGCGAGGCCCGCGAGGCTGGCGATGAGGCGGAATCTCAGCTCACCCCGAGAAGGGCCGAAACGGTTCATTGGCCTTGAACGGAGAAAGCCCGCCGATCGGGCGGGCTTTTCACATTGCACGGGTAGTGGTGCATCAGATCCCGAGGAAGGGTTGCGCGATGCGGGGCAGAAGACCTTGGAATTTCAGTCGCGCATCGGTGGCCACGAGGCAGATGCAATCTTCGCCCGGTTCTGCGACGGGCGTGTGGCTGACATTCGGGTCGGCCACTTCGATATCGCCGCGTGCGAACACGCCGTCGTCGTCGCGAAATGCGCCTTTGAGAACAAGGGTCATTTCGGTGCCGTTGTGACTGTGTTCCGGCATGGAGCGGCCTGCGGGGATCTTCAAAAGGCGGGCGGTGCCGTTTTCGTCGGAATGCAGCACGCATTGCTTTACGCCGCGGCCCACATAGCGCCAGCGCACAGCCGCTTCATCGCCGCCCACCACGGATTGTAGCGGGGTGGGGAACGTGCCGGGCACGACAATCGGGCGTTCGGCAGGCGCGCCGCCAGTAATCTTGGCGAGCGTTTGCTCAAGACTGTCTTCCGAAACCTCGGCTTGGTCGAGATCTTCCAGAACGGCGCCGCCTACGGCCTCGAACGCTTCCAGCCGAGCGCGCGCGTCATCGCAAAGCGATACGTGGGTCGCGATCACGAGGTCGAACGCCTGCGGCAACGCCCCGGTCGCGTAGCCCATCAGAAGATCATCGGGCGCTTGATGTTGAATATCGGTCATTGGTCTGTTGTCTGTTTGGTCAGTCTGATCTTGTAGAAGTCTGCTTAGCTCATCGAATGTCTTAACCGTTCCAGGGCCAACCTAATGCGGGACTTGATCGTGCCAAGGGGCAGACCGGTTTCCTCAGCAATCTCGGAATGGGAGAGATCGCCGAAATAGGCGTGCTGGATCAGCTCGCGTTGTTTCTCCGGCAATTTGGCCAAAGCGGTGGCCAGACGTCCGGTATCCTGTTGCAGGGCGATGACATCCGCCTGATCGGGGGCCTGTTCGGGCCCCCACGGCAGATCTTCCGGCTCGGGCCGCGCATATCTGCGCAGCAGATCGATCTTCCGATTGCGGGCAATCGTGAAAATCCACGTCGCGACAGAAGCCCGCGACGGATCATACATGTGAGCCTTGTGCCAAAGTGTGGCCATGACGTCCTGCATACATTCTTCAGCGAGGCTTTCATCGGCCCCGGACTTCATCAGGAACGCCTTCACCCTCGGGGCGAAATGCCGAAAAAGCTCGGCAAAGGCCTTCCTGTCTTGGTCCTGCGCGATGGCTGACATGCGTGTCACCCAATGCGCATCTGTGGTTTCATGTGCCGTCACGGTCTTTCCACGCAGCTTAACGCGCACCGGACTTACCGTTCTAGCGGTAGGAATCGGCGCGGCAACTGTCTCTTCAGCGTGGTCGTTCGCGAACAGCATACCCTTCTTACGGGGGATTCCCTAGGGTGGATCACTAATACCCGGGCAAAGAAAAGATTTCACTTGAAAAGGAATAGTTTTCGGAGGTTTTTCTTTGATCTACTTGCGGTTGCGCCCCGTAACCCGATCAACCAGAAACGTGAGGTCAGGGGGAATGAATGCCGTTTGAAACGCCGGGTGCTGTCCCGAAACGCATTGCTGTCATCGGGGCCGGGATATCCGGCATGTCGGCGGCCTATCATCTTGCAACCGACAACCATGTGACCTTGATCGAGGCCGAGGGCCGGTTGGGTGGCCATGCACGTACGGTTGTGGCGGGCAAGAATGGCGATCAGCCGGTGGATACGGGCTTTATCGTGTTCAACCGGGTCAATTACCCCAACCTTTGCAAGTTGTTTGAAGATCTGGACGTACCGGTCGCAGAGTCGGACATGTCCTTTGCGGCGTCGATTGGCGGCGGCCGGATCGAATACGGGCTCCGCAGTGCCAAGGCGCTGTTTGCACAACCCGGCAATCTGGTGCGGCCCGGTTTCCTGCGGATGATCCGCGATCTTGTGAAGTTCAACGCGCAGGCGGAAGAGCTGGCCACGGACAGCACGATCACGTTGCGGGAATTCCTCGACCAGCTCGGCATGGGGCGTTGGTTTCGCGACTACTACATCACGCCGATCTCTGGTGCGATTTGGTCGACCCCCAAGGAAGAAATCATGGATTTCCCCGCGCAGGCGATGATCCGGTTCTTCCGCAATCACCACCTGCTGGCGGCGACGGGTCAGCATCAATGGTACACGGTACAGGGCGGGTCCATCGAATATGTCACCCGGCTGGAACGCGCGATGCGCGAGCGCGGGATCGACATTCGCCTTGGGCGCGGGGTTGAGGCCGTGAAGCGCACGATGGCAGGCGCCGAAGTGCGTATGGGCGGGCATTGGGAGGCGTTTGACGAGGTCGTCTTTGCCACCCATTCCGACCAATCGCTGGCCATGTTGGCAGACCCGACCCCGGCTGAGGAAGCGGCGTTGAGTGCGGTGCGCTATCAGCCGAACCGTGCCGTGCTGCACGCCGATGCCAGCGCCATGCCGAAGCGCCGCGCGACGTGGAGCAGCTGGAACTATACCGAGCGTCCGGGCCATGAAGGCGGGCCGATTGACCTGACCTATTGGATGAACTGCCTGCAACCGATCCCGGAAAGCGATCCGCTGTTTGTCACGCTGAACAGCCGCGCGCCGATCAATGAGGCGCTGATTTACGATGAGGTCGATTTTGCCCATCCGGTCTACGATCTGGCCGCTTTGGCCGCGCAATCGACGATCCGCGATCTGAACGGCGATAATTCGACCTGGTTCTGCGGGGCGTGGATGAAGAACGGCTTCCACGAGGATGGCTATGCCAGCGCGTTGGACGTGGTCCACGGGATGCACACCAAGGATCGGAGTGTACTGGCCGCATGAGCGAAGGCGTCGATCATATCGCGGGTGAGACCTTCCATGGCCGCAAGGGCGCCGTGGAAAACGCATTCCGCTATGGGATCGACTACGTGATGCTGGATGCCGAAGCGGATGCGCGCGGCCCGGCCTTTTTCGGGCGCAATCGGGCGGGGTTCTTCTCGCTCCAGGACAGAGACCATGGTGGCGCTCCGAAAAAGGGGCGCGGTGCACCTTGGGCGCGGGAGGTTCTGGCGGCGCATGACCTGACTGACGTGACGGACGGCAAGCTGATGCTGCTCGCGCAACCACGCGTCATGGGGCATGTCTTCAACCCGGTCTCGTTTTGGCTGGCGCAGGATCGTCAGGGGCGTCTGCGAGCGGTCATAGCCGAGGTGACGAATACGTTCGGCGACCGGCACTCATATCTTTGCGCGCACCATGATCGCCGCCCGATTGAGCGGGAAGATCAGCTGACCGCGACCAAGATTTTCCACGTCTCACCCTTTCAGCCCATCGACGGCGGCTATGCGTTCCGCTTCGATATTCGGCCGGATCGCATTGGCATCTGGATCGAGTTTGTCACAGGCAATGAGGGCGTGTTGGCGACGTTGACGGGGAAGCGGGCGGAATTAACCAATGGCTCGATCCTCAAGGCGGCGTTGCGGCGGCCCTTCGGCTCCCGAAGGGTGCTGGGGTTGATCCACTGGCAAGCGCTGAAGCTGTGGTGGAAGGGCGCGCGCTACCGCGTCCGGCCCGAGCCACCGGTGGAAGAAGTCAGCCGGTAGCACCGGCGATGTTCCGCACGGGTGAACTTTCCCCGGATTGCGGCGTTGCGCCTGTGACATATGTTTTTGAAAAGGTGCACGACACCTGAGATTTTGGTGGCCCGGCGCTTGGGCCGCCGTGACGCACTGGAAAGGACAGAAGATGCGGGAATGGAGCGGGAAACGCTATTGGCTTGTGGGCGCATCGGAAGGGTTGGGACGGAGCCTCGCCCATTGCCTGAGCCGCGCGGGGGTTGAGCTGGTTCTGTCCGCCCGCACCGCAGACCGGCTTGAAAGCCTTGTCGAAGAGCTTCCCGGCCAGGCCCGCATCGTGACCGTGGATGTGGCGGATACCGAGTCCGTGAAAGCCGCTGCGGAAGAAGTAGGCGAGATTGACGGGATGGTTTTCCTTGCTGGCCTCGGCACGCTGATCAAGACGCAGGATTGGGATGCGGAGAAGGTCGAGCAATTGTTCGACGTGAACCTGACAGGCGCTGCCCGAGTCATCGGGCAAGTCATCAAACCGATGGTCGATCGCAATGCGGGGCATATCGTTTTGACAGGCTCCCTTTCTGCCTATCGCGGGCTTCCGGCGGCGGTGGGCTATTCGGCGTCGAAAGCTGGCCTGATGTCATTGGCGGAGTCGATGCATGGCGATCTGAAGGACACGGACATCAACGTGCAGATCGTGAACCCCGGCTATATCGAGACGCGGATGCAGGAGGATAATCCCTACTCCAAGCCGTTCATGATGACGCCCGACGAGGCCGCGCAGGAGGTGTTCGAGCACATGACCACTGACAATTTCCACAAGGCATTCCCCTTTGGCTTTAGCCTGCTATTCCGCCTGTCGCGCTTCATGCCGACGGCATTCTACGAATGGATGTTCTTCCGCCGATAAGGCCCGTGCGGCGCGCAATTTGCGCTGAATCAAGGCGCGTCGTGTATCCTCCTGTTTGAGTGACCCTCGTGAACAGGAGGACGTTCTAATGGAAATCTCAGCACGGGCCGTGGCGCAGGTGATCCTGATGGGCCACGAATTGGAGCGCGCGGAGGGGGAGTTGCGCGGTTTCGTGGAGCGCCTTGGACGGGAAGAGCAGGCCGAACTGGTGGCACTCTTCTGGGTCGGGCGCGGGTCGTTCGAGGCGGAGGACTTCGCCGAGGCTTTATCCACCGCGCGGGCCGAGGCCACCGTTCCAACCGTTGACTACCTGATGGGCAGCCCGCATTTCGCCGACCATCTTGAGGCGGGGGCGGAGGCGATGGGCCTCGACGTGGCGGGGCAGGAGGAAGATCTGCTTTAAAGCGCCTTGCGGAAGGTTTCCTCGGCGCGCGCCCAGACGCCTTTCGTGTCGTTTGGCAGGTCCAGAAGGCTTGGCAAAAGCTGCCCGGCATAATCCTGCGCGCTTTCGAGCGGCAGGAGGGAGGGCAGGTTGTCGATGGCCATGACATCGAGCGGCGGTGTGTCAGCCACGCGCAGGGTCGGCTCGGCCCATGTGGTGGTGCGGTCGTAGACCTTGATCGGGGAAAAGTCGCTGTCGGGGTCGCAGGCAATGTCGCCGATCACAGACAGACGGCGCGGGGCAGCCTTGGCGCTGGCGGGCACGAAGACGGGCACGCCGGGCGTGGCGAGGATGCAGTTCAGGAACAGGTCGTGTTGCAGGATTTCGGGGAACGGCCCGCCATGGGCGGTCTCCGCCATGTCCCACCCCGTCGGGGCGACGCCGAGCGCCTCAAGCAACGCCGCAGCACCCGTGCCCGTGCGCCCAAGTGCGCCGATGATGATCGCTGTGGGGCGGCGATGGCCGATGGCGGCAAGCGCATCGGTCAGATGCAGGATCAGCGCCTCTTTATGGGGCCAGTCGGTGACGGGCGGCATCTCGCGGCCTGCCTGCTGCGCGGCCCAGGAGGCGACGGATAGCGCCGCGCCGACATAGCCCGCCCAGAAGCCAAAGGCGGCGACGCGGCGGCCTGTTTCGTCCACCAGATATTCAAGGTCGAGCAGCGTGCCGCCGCCTTCCTTGAACCGGTCCAGCAAGTGGCGGCCAGAGGGCTGCTCCTTGAACGCATGGCCGAAAAGGATGTGGCGGTGCGTCAGTGGGCCTGTATCCTCCGGCAGTTCCTTCAGGCCGAAGATGACCGCGTCCTTCGGGGCCGTGCGCCAGCTGCGCTGGGGCGCGATGGAGATGCCTGCATCGCGGTATTCGGAGGTTGGGATAATGCGGTCAGGGCTGTCTTCGACCGTCACCCTAATCCCTGCCGCCAGAAGCTCTTTCGCGCCCGCAGGCGTCAGCCCGACACGACGCTCATTGGCGCGTTCTTCGGCGCGAACCCAGAGATGTGTCATGCGTCATGCCCCCAGCGATTGATCGCCACCTGTTAACAGCCGCGCCGGTGCAGGGGAACCTATCGGGGGGCGGGCGGGTTGTTAGGGCAGACGTTCCTGTAATCGAACCGAGGAGATTCCCCATGGCGACCCAACACGCCCCGATCCCGCCCGTCACGCCCACTGAAAGCACCAACACTTCGAACGATGTGGATGCCGTGCAAAAGGTCCTCACCCGCACGCTGGATGCGTTGGCAGGCTACGACAAGATGCTGCCAGAGGCTGAGCCCGAGGTGGCCCCGATCCTGCGCAAACTGCGCGAGACGCATCACAGCCATGCCGACCAGCTGTCTGCGATGATCGTGGCCCTTGGTGGCACGCCCGAAACGGACGGCTCATTCATGAGCAAGGTCAACGAGACGGTGGTATCCCTGCGCGCCTTCTTTGATGAGATCGACGATGACGCGCTGGAGCGTGTGATCGAAGGGGAAGAATGGGTGACGGACGCCTTTGGTGATGCTGCCAAGGAACTGCCTGAGGGCCATCACCGTGACGAATTGGTTAAGTTGCGGGGCGAATTGGAAGAAGTCCTGAAAGAAGCCCGCGTTATCGCGGACTAAGACCAGCTGACATCGCCCAGAAAGATATAGCCCGCGCCATAGATCGTTTTGATCAGGCGCGGGTTTTTTGGGTCTTCCCGCAGCTTAGTGCGCAGGCGCGAGATACGCACATCCATGGCCCGGTCAAAGCTGTCGCCGGCCCCGCCGCCAAGGCTCTCCTGCATCTGCTGGCGTGAGATCAGGCGTTTGGGCGCCTCCAGAAACAGGCGCAGCACTTCGCCCTCGGCATGGGAAAAGGGCGTGTCAGTCCCATCTTCGGCGGTCAGGATGTAGCTGTCGAATTGCGCGGTCCATCCGTTGAAACGCGCCGTTGAATGCGCGCGGTCCGGCGTTTTGGGGGCGCGTAGACGGGCGCGGACGCGGGCCACGACCTCCGCCGGATCGAAGGGTTTGATAATGTAATCGTCGGCACCCAATTCAAGGCCGGTGACGCGGTCCTGCACCTGCGCGCGGCCCGAGATGATGATGATCGCCGCGCCGGATTCCAGCGCAAGCCGGTGGACGACGGCGAGGCCATCACGGTCAGGCAGACCGAGGTCGACAAGACAGACATCGGGCGTCGTACGGCGCAGGGCGGCTTCGAATTCGGTCGCGCGTGCAAAGCTGGCCGTTCGAAACCCAGCATCCTCCAGCGCGTCCGACAGCATGGCGCGGATCTGCGGCTCATCATCAAGGATCGTCACAAGCGGCTGGGTCATGCGGCGGCCTCGGCGTTCAGGAGCCTGTGCAGGTCTCCGGGCGTGACCGGTTTGGACAAGACGGGCCAGCGGGCTGCGCCTTCGGTGCGGAGCGGATCGGCTGCGGGCAGTGACGTCATCAACGCAAGGTTCAGGTCTGGGTGCCGCGCGGCGATGCTTTTGCAAAGGGCGACACCATCCATGCCGCCCAGTTTGATGTCCGATAGGACCCAATCGAGGCCGGGCAGGTCGGCGAGCGTCTCAGCCTCCTCCGCGCTGGCGGCTTCGATTACCTGATGGCCCAGATCGGTCAGTATCTCACGCACGCCTGCGCGCAGGTCGGGCATGTCGTCGACCAGTAGGATCAGGCGGGGCCGCGCCTCGGCCTCTGCCGGTTTCAGGGGCAGGCGAAGCGAGACACGCGCTCCGGATGCGATGTTCGACAGGCGCATCGTGCCGCCGGTCAGTTTCACCAGATCGTAGACCATCGTCAGGCCAAGACCGGAGCCTTCATCGCCCTTGGTCGTGAAAAACGGGTCGAGGGCGGAGGCCAGCGCATCGTCAGAGAACCCCGCGCCGGTATCGTCGGCGGTGATCTCAAGCCACGTATCCTTCACCGGGCGGAGCGTCATGGTGATCTGGCCTGTGCCGTTCATCGCGTCGCGGGCGTTCAGGACAAGGTTCAAAAGACTGTCCGACAACGATCCGGCATCAAGCATGAGGGCGGGGTGAGGCACCTCATTGGTCAGTTGGAAGGTCACGCCTTCGGGCAACGCTGCGCGGGCGAGGGGCGTAAATGTGTCGAGGAAATCCTGCACGACAACCGGCGCCGTCTGCACCGTGCGGCTGCCGGTCATGCCTGCGATCTTATCGAGCAACGCACCGCCACGGCGCACGGCCATGCGGGTGGCCGACGTTAACTCATGCGCGCCGAGGGGCAGGGGCATCTTTTCCAGTCGGGTCTGCAGGCCAAGGATAATCGTCAGTAGGTTGGCGAAGTCGTGGGCAAGGCCAGAGGTCAACTGCGCGGCCAGCTCGCGCTTGTGAGTTTGCAGCAGCGCGGCCCGGGCCTGCGCCTCTTCCGTGACATCGGTGGAGAGCAGGTAAACGCCGCCCTCCGCCGTTTCATCGGGCGTAAAGGCAGAGCGGATGCGGCGGCCGGTGGCGGGGTCGGTGAATTCGCGCACGGACGCCTCGCCCAAGGCGGCACGGGCGAGGTTGTCTTGCAGAAGCTGCGCAGTGTCCGCGCCCAACGCCTCGGTAAAACTCAGGCCCACGATATCGCTGTGCCGGTCGGGCAGCAGCGCCGACAAGCGGCGGTTGGTGAAGGTATAGACGCCGTCGGCATCCACATGGGCGATATGGGCGGGGGTCATTTCGGTGACCAGACGGGTGCGCGCCTCCATCTCGGTCAGTTCGGCCTTGGCCTCTTGCAGCTGCGCGATGGTGGCCTCCAGCCGCCGGTTGGTCAGCGCCAGCTCCTCGGCGTGAGTGAGAAGCTGATCGGACAGTTCTTCGGACCGGGCGCGCAAGAGCGCCTCCTGCCGTTTGACGGAGGTGATATCGGTATAGACCGTGACCCAGCCGCCTTCGGGCAGGGGGGAGCCTTCGACCGAGATCGTACGGCCATTGGCGCGGGTGCGTTCGACGTAGTGCGCGACGAAGGCGAGAGCTTGATCGACCTTGTCGGCGATGAAGGCCTTGGGGTCGTCCACTTGCCCATATTCGCCGGTGTCCACGAGGTAGCGGATCGTATCATCGAAGCGTGCGCCGGGTGTGACGAGCCGTTCCGGCAGGCCGAACATTTCCTGAAAAGGTCGGTTGCAAACGGCCAGCCGCAGGTCGGCGTCATAGATCGACAAAGCCTGCTGGATCAGGTTCAGGCCCGCGCGTGTGAAGCTTTCGGTTGTGCGGTCTCTCGGCATGGCCGCGTCCTCCCTCACCTCATGGCTAGCCCCAGAAAAGGCCCGCGCCAAGGCCGGTGCGCGGCCTGTTACAATTCGAAAGGTTTGCGAAAAAGTCAGGTAACGCTTGACCGTGAAACGTTTCGTGGCACGGTGAGCGGGCGGAGGCCCGGCGCGAAAGATCGCGGCCCCGTGCACGCCGGTTGGAAGACCGGCGAATGGGAGGAATAGATTTGGCCGATATTCAACCGTCTCCGGACGCGCCCCAATCCGTGCCCGCGCTGCTGCGCCGGAACGCCCGCCAGTTCGGACAAAGCCCCGCCTACCGCGAAAAGGAATTCGGCATCTGGCAAAGCTGGACCTGGGCCGAGACCGAGGCGGAGATCGAGGCGCTGGCGCTTGGCTTCCTGACGCTTGGCTTGAACCGGGGCGACCATGTTGCCGTGATCGGGCGCAACCGGCCCGCATTATATTGGTCGATGGTTGCGGTTGAGATGGCGGGCGGCGTGCCCGTGCCGCTCTATCAGGACGCGGTGTCGGAAGAGATGGCCTATGTGCTGGATCATTGCGGCGCGCGGTTCGTTGTGGCCGGCGATCAGGAGCAGGTCGACAAGGTCATCGACGCGCAGGAAAAAGGGCCGGGGATTGATCACACCATCTACCTCGACCCACGCGGCCTGCGGAAATACGACCATGCGCGGCTGAGTTCTTTCACCGATGTACAGGCCAAGGGACGTGCTGCGACGGAGTTGAAGGCGGAGCTTGCTACACGTGAGGGCGAGCTGACTTACGACAGCACCTGCGTGATGCTTTATACGTCCGGTACGACGGGCAAGCCCAAGGGCGTGGTCCTGTCGAATCGCAACATCATCGAAGCCTCCAAGTCGTCGAGTGAGTTCGATGATCTGCGCCGCGATGATGAGGTTCTGGCCTACCTTCCAATGGCGTGGGTGGGTGATTTCATCTTCTCGATCGGGCAGGCGTATTGGACGGGGTTCTGCGTAAATTGCCCGGAGAGCGCGGACACGATGATGACCGACCTGCGTGAGATCGGGCCGACCTATTTCTTCGCGCCGCCGCGTGTGTTCGAGAACCTGCTCACCAGTGTCATGATCCGGATGGAGGATGCGGGGCGGTTCAAGAAGAAACTGTTCGACCGCGCCATGGCGCGCGCCAAGGAGATCGGGCCGAAGATTCTGGACGGCAAGGCGGTGAGTGGTGGTGAAAAGCTCGCCTATGCCTTCGACAAGGCGATGGTGATCGGGCCGCTGAAAAACACGCTCGGCATGAGCCGGGTGCGCGTGGGCTACACGGCGGGGGAAGCGATCGGGCCGGAGATCTTCGATTTCTACCGGGCACTCGGGATCAACCTGAAGCAGCTATACGGGCAGACGGAGGCCAGCGTCTTCATCACCCAACAGCCCGATAGCGAAGTGCGGCCTGACACAGTGGGTGTGCCCTCACCAGGCGTGGAGTTGAAGATCGGCGAGAATGGCGAGGTCTTCTATCGCTCACCCGGGACGTTTGTTGAGTATTACAAGAACCCGGAAAGCACGGCCGATACGAAGGACCCGGAAGGTTGGGTCGCTACGGGTGACGCGGGCTTCATCGAGGAAGATACCGGCCATTTGCGCATTCTTGACCGTGCAAAGGACGTTGGCAAAACGGCGAATGGCGGGCTGTTTGCTCCGAAATATGTGGAGAACAAGCTGAAGTTCTACCCCGATATTCTGGAATCCGTGGTCTTCGGAAATGAGCGGGAGTTCTGTACGGCCTTCATCAACATCGACCTGACGGCGGTGGGCAACTGGGCCGAGCGCAATAACATTGCCTATGCCTCTTATCAGGAGCTTGCGGGGCATCCGCAGGTGCTCGCCTCGATCCAGAGCCATGTTGAGGCGGTGAACCGCTCGGTCGCGGAAGACCCGATGCTGGCCCATTGCCAGATCGCGCGGTTCCTGGTGCTGCACAAGGAACTGGATGCCGACGATGGAGAGCTGACCCGGACGCGCAAGGTGCGGCGGCGGATCATTGAAGAGAAGTTCGGGGATCTGATCGAGGCGCTCTATGACGGGTCGAGCGAGAAATACACCGAGACGGAAGTGACTTACGAGGATGGCCGAAAGGGCAAGATCTCGGCCACGTTGGAAATCCGCGATGCCGCGACGGTTGGTGTCGAAACGGCACAAATGGCGGCGGAATGATGGGCGGACGCGCGTGCAAGCACGACGCCCCACCCACCCTCCCGCGAGGGGGTTTTCAGCCTTTTGTGGTAGTGTTGGGCTGCATGTTTTTGGTGCCCGGCGCGGCCCCGGCACAAGCCCTTGACGGGGATGATTTTGATACGTTCATCGAGATGAGCGTTAACCGCTGCCTTGATCCGATGGAGGCGGGCGAGGCTGCTGATTTGGCTGGTCTTCGACCTGTCACGAACGTTGAGCGTACCGTTTTCACCGACAATGCCGGAACCTCGGACGACCGGGTGGTTTTGGACCAACACGTCATCCGCGGATTGCGTTGGTGTGAGGTCGCCACAAACGAGATCGCAGCCCAGTTTTCGGGCGATGACGGGTTTGAGCAGGTCGCTGAGGTTTTGGATGGTCTGGCGGTTCAACTTCTTGAACGGGGATATGTCGAAGAGGGGCCGTGTGAGATTTCCGGCTTTGTCCTGAGCGGTGCACGGATGTTGGAGAACGGCGACTACCTGCGTCGTTTCAGCGGCCAGACGGACACGAGGGCCGAGCTACGGCTGAACATCGATCTGAGCGCGGCGCGCTACACGGGTGATGTCGGCATGCGCGTGGAAGAGCACTACGGCCCGCCAATGCGGGGGTGCACGTGATGGGGCTCGGCTTGGCAAAAGCACAGAATAAAATCGCTTCGCCTTGTGCGAGAGGGGATGGAATAAATGCTTGATAACGCATCAGAAAGCTATGTCACCGCTGATGGCCGCACGATTGGCGCTGTTGTGATGGAGATGAAAGGGATCACCCTTCGGTTTGGCGGGGTTGAGGCGATCAAGAACATCTCGTTTGACGTGCGTGAGGGGGAGATCCGCGCGATCATCGGGCCGAACGGGGCGGGCAAATCCTCGATGCTGAACGTCATCAGCGGCTTCTATCATCCGCAGGAGGGTGAGGTTCTTTACAAGGGCAAGAAGCGCCCGCCGATGAAGCCGTTTCAGGTGGCGCGCCAAGGCATTGCGCGGACCTTCCAGAACATTGCCCTGTTCGAGGGGATGAGCGTTCTGGACAACGTGATGACTGGCCGTCTGAACCACATGAAGACCGGCTTTCTGAGCCAGGCTATGTGGTGGGGCAAGGCCGAGGCCGAGGAAACACTCAATCGCGCAAAGGCCGAGGAAATCATTGATTTCCTTGAGATTCAGGCGATCCGCAAGACGCCCGTGGGACGCTTGCCCTACGGCCTGAAAAAGCGAGTGGAATTGGCCCGTGCACTGGCCGCCGAGCCGCAAATCCTGCTGCTGGATGAGCCTATGGCGGGGATGAACGTGGAGGAGAAGGAAGACATGTCGCGCTTCATCCTCGACGTGAATGACGAGTTCGGCACGACCATTGTTTTGATCGAACATGACATGGGCGTTGTGATGGACCTGTCCGACCGTGTTGTCGTCATGGATTACGGCAAAAAGATCGGCGACGGCACGCCCGACGAGGTGCGCAACAATCAGGAAGTCATCGACGCCTATCTCGGGGTCTCGCATGACTGAAACCGCCGCCCCCATCGGTGTAAAGAACCTGTCGTTTTTCTGTAGTGATTCCGTAGTTACCACTGGGCGCACAGAAAAGCGCCATGGGCTTTCGCTTGGTGCGTTTGCGTTTGGGGCATTGATGTTCTCCGCGCCGGCGCTGGCGGGGACCTTGGCGGAGTTCGAGGCGCGTTGTCTGACGCCGATGGTGGAGGTGCGCGAGAGTGACCTGAGCGGGTTGGAGCGTATCCCGCATCGGGCGGCGTGGGAATCGTGGGTGCCTGCGGAAGGCGACTGGGAATTGCGCCGGGCACTGCCTGGGGCGGTCGTGCAGTATTGCGCGATCATCGGGGATTACACTTGGGAAGAGAGCGGCGCCTGGGCCGACGCGGCGGTCGCGTCGGGCGATTACGAGGTGATCGAGACCGAGCCGCTGCGCCTGCATTCGACCTTCATCCGTGAGCCGGTGATCGAGGTGGAATTCGACATGACCGTGCCGAGCGTGACAGTCATCGAGACGAACTTGGAGAGTTGAGGGTGAGGGCGCTTTTGACATCACTTTTGGGTTTGCTGACCCTTATTGCGGGGCCTGCATCTGCGCAGGGTGGCGAAGCGCACGGCGATGCGTTTTTCGCGGCGATGTCGGCTTGCCTTGATTGGGTCGTCGATGGCGCGCCGGACAATGCTCCGTTTGATCATATGACCGCTGAGATCGCCTTTCCCGGTGAAGCGGTCCCAACCAACGATGTGGGTCTGTATGTGTCCGAAGACATGGCGTTGAGTGTATCGCTGCAACGCTCGGACGAGGGTGCCGTCTGTACGGGGGACCTGAGTGTTCCCGGAGCGCGCAATGCCATGACCGGTCTTGAACCGTGGGTCGCCGCCGAAACAGAAGCCGGGCGCATCACGATGATCCCCGATGCGCAACGTGCAGAGTTTGGAGCGCCGATCGGCCTGTGCGCCGGTCCCACAGGTGCCGTTGAAATCCTTTTGCCGGACGACACAACCGCCGTGTTCTTTGTTGCCTCTGGACCTCAATACATGCCGCCCGAAGGAGTGTGTGATGCCTGACCAGTTAATCTTCGCCATGGAAGTCACGGCCAACGGCCTGCTGAACGGCGTGATGTATGCGCTTGTGGCGCTTGGGTTCGTTCTGATCTTCAAGGCGTCTGGTATCTTCAATTACGCGCAGGGCGTGATGGCCCTATTCGCCGCGATGACGCTGGTGGGTATTCAGCAGGGGCGGGTGCCGTTCGGGCATCTAATCAATGCGATTTTCGGGACGGACATCCACTATTTCGGGTGGGAGGTTCCGGCGCTGGCCGCGATCTTGCTGACCGTTCTGATCATGATTGCCTTCGCCTATCTGGTGCAGCGGTTCGTGTTCAAACATCTGGTGGGGCAGGAGCCGATCATTCTGTTCATGGCGACGATTGGATTGGCGTACTTCCTTGAGGGTGTATCGGACCTGATGTGGGGCTCGGAAATCCGCAACCTCGACGTCGGTCTGCCGCAGGGCATCAACGACTGGATCGACGTGACCACGTTCGAGGCGTTGGGCTACGGCTTCTTCATCGACAACCTCGATATTGCGGCGGCGATCATTGCGGCGATTTTGGTGATGAGCCTGATTGCCTATTCGCAATACACCAAGAATGGGCGCGCGATGCGGGCGGTGGCGGATGACCACCAAGCGGCTTTGTCCGTAGGGATTTCGCTGAACTACGTGTGGATTTTGGTCTGGTCGCTGGCGGGTATGGTCGCGCTGGTGGCGGGGGTCATGTGGGGCTCAAAATCGGGCGTGCAGTTCTCGCTATCGCTGATCGCGTTGAAGGCGCTGCCGGTGCTGATGCTGGGCGGGTTCACCTCCATCCCGGGCGCCATCGTGGGCGGTTTGATCATCGGGGTGGGTGAGGCGCTGTTCGAATTCGCAGTCGGCCCGCTGATCGGCGGTGCGACGGAAAACTGGTTCGCCTATGTGCTGGCGCTGGTGTTCCTTGTGTTCCGGCCGCAGGGCCTGTTCGGGGAGAAGATCATTGAGCGGGTTTAAGGCATATGGCGCAGGATCAACCCAAGCCTCTTTTCGTGCGGCTGTTGCTGTTCGTGGTCGGCGGCTTTTGCGCGGTGGCCATTGTGACGATGGCCGTGGTCATCCCACTTGCCATGGTCGCGAACTGGGGCGGGGGCGTCGGCGGACCTGGTCAAGCGCTGGGCGGGTTCGAGTTGCTGGTGGGTTTGAGCATTCTCGCCGCCGGGTTCGGCCTGCCGCATGTGATCTTCGCGCGCGATACACTGGGCTGGAAATGGTTGGCTGGCATTCTGGGCGTGATGGCCGTGGGTCTGATCTGGGCCATTGCGGATCAGGACGGGTACTTGCTGAGCTTTTTGATCATGGTCGCAATCGCCGCGATCTTCGGAACCGGTTTTTTCTTTTCGTTCCGCGCGCTGTCTGGGCGCACGCCACCGTCCGAATGGAAGGACATGCCATGAGCTTGGCCAACAAGACTTCAAAGGGGAGCGTGTAAAATGCTGTATCGTGAGGCGGGTGATTTTTCGACCACCTATAGCCAGGACAATCAGACGTTCCCGATCAAGTTCGACCGGATGGGCTACTACGTGGCCCTGTTGGTTGGTGCAGTCGTCATTCCGTTCCTGATCAACGACTATTGGGCCAATTCGCTGCTGATCCCGTTCCTGATCTACGCGATTGCGGCGATTGGGCTGAACATTCTGACGGGCTATTGCGGGCAGGTGTCGCTTGGCACGGGCGGGTTCATGGCGGTGGGCGCCTACACGTCCTACAAGCTGATGACGGCGTTTCCGGGGCTCGACATGATCTCGATCACGCTCCTGTCGGGGCTGATGACGGCGATGGTCGGCGTGGCTTTTGGTTTGCCGTCGCTTCGGATCAAAGGCTTTTACCTAGCCGTGGCGACGTTGGCGGCGCAGTTCTTCCTTGTGTGGATGTTCAACAAAGTGCCGTGGTTCTTCAACTACTCGGCCTCGGGCCAGATCAGCGCGCCGGAGCGGGATTTCTTCTATTTCATCAACCTGCCGGTGACGGGCCCGAATGCGGAGGCGTGGGTGAAGTACCTGTTCTGCTTCCTGTTCGTGTTCGTGCTGAGCTGGGTGGCGCGGAACCTGACGCGTGGCACGATCGGGCGGCAGTGGATGGCGATCCGGGATATGGACATCGCGGCGGAGATCATCGGGGTGAACCCGCTGAAGGCGAAGCTGACGGCATTTGCGGTGTCCTCGTTCTACGTGGGCGTTTCGGGCGCGCTGCTCTTCACCGTCTATCTGGGCGCGGTCGAAGTGGGTGAGGTTTACGGCATCACCAAGAGCTTCCTCGTGCTGTTCATGATCATCATCGGCGGGCTGGGCTCGATCTTCGGCTCGTTTGCGGGGGCGGCGTTCATGGTGTTGTTGCCGGTGTTCCTGAAGCTATTGCTGGTCGATGGGCTTGGCTTTGACACGGCGCTCTCGGCGCATTTCCAATTCGTCATCGTGGGCGCCCTGATCATGTTCTTCCTGATCGTGGAGCCGCATGGGCTGGCGCGGCTTTGGTCGCTGGCCAAGGAGAAACTGAGATTGTGGCCGTTCCCGCACTAGCGGACGCGGTCGCCAATACCCCGGTGCTGGGAGGCTCGGGCAAACCAAGAAGTCGGAATAAATCCAAGGGAGGAATGACCCGATGAAGAAACTGACAATGCTGGCGCTGACAAGCGCAATGGTGGCGGGCACGCCCGCGATGGCGGACCTTGTGTTCCCCTCGCTGAGCTACCGGACCGGGCCTTATGCGGCGGGTGGCATCCCGTTTGCGGATGGCTATGCGGACTACATGACGCTGCTCAACCAGCGGGACGGTGGCATCGGCGGCGTGGAAACGCGCGTGGTCGAATGCGAAACCGCCTACAACACCGAGCGTGGCGTGGAATGCTACGAGAGCACCCGCGGCGAAGGCGCGCTGGTCTATCAGCCGCTGTCGACCGGCATCACCTACCAGCTGATCCCGCGCACCACGGCGGACAATATCCCGCTGCACACGATGGGCTATGGCCGGACCTCTGCCGCGAACGGTAATGTCTTCAGCCACACGTTCAACTATCCGGCGAACTACTGGGACGCGGCCTCGGTGATCGTGAACCAGCTGCTGGAAGAGAATGACGGCAGCCTTGAAGGGCAGACCATCGCGCTGCTCTACCACAACTCCGCCTATGGCCGGGAGCCGATCCGCACGCTGCAGACGCTATCTGAGCAGCATGGTTTCTCGCTGACCGAGATCGCTGTCGACCACCCCGGTCAGGAGCAGGGCAACCAGTGGCTGCAGATCCGCCGTGAGCGTCCCGACTACGTTGTGATGTGGGGCTGGGGCGTGATGAACCAGGTTGCCATTCAGGAAGCCATCAACACGCGCTACCCGATGGAGAACTTCATCGGCAACTGGTGGGCCGGTGCCGACCATGATGTGGAATCTGCCGGTGCAGATGCGGCGGGCTACCGTTCGCTGAACATGAACCGTTTGGGTGATATGCCGGTCTTCGCGGAAATCCAGGAGCATGTGATCGACGCGGGCCTTGCGGCTGGCGACGGGTCGAACCTGGGCAACGTGCTGTACACGCGCGGCATGTACGCAGCCTTCCTGGCCGCAGAAGCCGCCCGCACCGCGCAGGAAATCCACGGTGTGGGTGAGATCGATGCGTCCATGATGCGCGACGGTATGGAAGCGTTGGTGATCGACGCGGCCGTCATGGAAGCCGCCGGTATGCCGGGAATCGGGCCGGAATTCGCAGTCAGCTGTGAAGATCACGGCGGCACGGGCATGGCCATCATGCAGCAGTGGGACGGATCGGAGTGGGTGACGCTCACCGACTTCATCGCACCCGATGACAGCGTGACCCAGCCGCTGGTCGAGGAAGACTCGGCCCAATACGCGGAAGAGAACGGGATCGAGCCGCAGTGCGCGGAAAGCTGATCTGATACGGCCGGCGGCGGCTCATGGGGGCCGCCGCCGGATTCTGCATATTTTTTGGAACAAAGATGGGCCGGACGCGCCAGGCCAGATGGGCCGCGCGTTAACGTTAATCGAGGATGAACGATGCTGGATCAGGTGAGTGAGACTGACGTGCAGGCGGAGACGCTGCTGGAGGTCAATAATATCGAGGTGATCTACAACCACGTGATCCTTGTGTTGAAGGGCGTGTCACTAAAGGTGCCCAAGGGCGGCATCACCGCGCTGCTGGGGGGAAATGGGGCTGGCAAGACCACGACGCTCAAGGCGATTTCGAACCTGCTGCATTCCGAGCGTGGGGAGGTCACGAAGGGCTCGATCCTCTATCGAAATGAGCCGGTCGCCGATCTGTCGCCTTCGGACCTTGTGGATCGCGGCGTGATCCAGGTGATGGAGGGGCGGCATTGCTTTGAGCATCTGACCGTCGAGGAAAACCTGCTGACGGGCAGCTACACCCGCAAGGACGGGCGCGGTGCGATCGCGGCGGACCTTGAGATGGTTTACGACTATTTTCCGCGCCTGAAGGAGCGGCGGACCTCGCAGGCCGGATACACGTCGGGTGGGGAACAACAGATGTGCGCGATTGGCCGCGCCCTGATGTCGAGGCCCGAGACGATCCTGCTGGATGAGCCTTCGATGGGACTTGCGCCGCAGCTGGTGGAGCAGATTTTCGGCATCGTGAAGCGGTTGAACGAAGAACAGGGGGTGACATTCCTTCTGGCCGAACAGAACACCAATGTGGCGCTGCGCTTTGCGCATTACGGCTACATTCTGGAGTCGGGGCGTGTTGTGATGGACGGCCCGGCGGCGGAATTGCGCGAGAACCCGGATGTGAAGGAATTCTACCTCGGCATGTCCGAGGAGGGGCGAAAGAGCTTCCGCGATGTGCGGTCCTACCGCCGCCGCAAGCGTTGGTTGAGCTGAGCCAATGGGCGCAGCCTATGGCATCGTTGGCTATCCGGATGTTCCGCGGGGGGAGGCTGCTGGGGCACTTGCAGCCTGTGAAGCGGCGTTGCGCGAGGACGGGTGGATTGAAGGCGACCACGACCCGGACGCGGTGTATGGCGATCGTGGCCCCACGTTTCGACCGGCGGCGGACGGGCCGGCGGGGCGGCTGCTTTTCATGACGCACCCGGTCAGCGGCGCGCGTATGGAGATGGCGATCAACGGGGTGTCGTTTTGCGGGCCAAGTTACCTGAATCATGGGCCTTTCATCGATATGCCATCTTTCGAATGTCCGTCCTGCGGGGGCGAAACACGCCGGGAGACGGATGGTGCGCGGGCGCAGCAGGAACGCTGCTTCGAGATGTTCGGGCGCTATGCCGATGCCGACGATGCACTGCGGCAGGTGGCCTGTGTCCATTGTCAGGCCGAGGTCGACATCAACGATCTGATTGCGGACGGGCCGCCGACCTTTGTGCTGAGCGATGTTGCGGTGGAATTCTGGGATTGGCCGCCTGATTTGATTGAACCGGCTGCTGCGCTGATGGACCGGGCGTTGGGACGCCCGCATCGGATGGGCTGGGTCCACGTTTGAGGAGAGAGTGACATGTTGGATCAGAAGCAAGGCTTCTACGACGCTCTTGAAACGCGCAGTGCGGATGAACGCATGGCCGCGCAGTTGGAGGCGCTGAACGCGCAATTGGCGCGGGTGGCGGAGGCGCAGGATACATGCCTTGTGTCGGGTCCGCTCGGCGATCTGGGTGATCTGGCAAAGCTGCCGGTGTTGCGCAAATCCGATCTGGTAGCTTGGCAGGCGGAAAAGCCTCCATTTGGGGGGATGGCCGTGTCGAACGTGGCACATGTGTTTCAGAGCCCCGGCCCGATCTATGAGCCCGGCGGGATCAGCCATGATTGGTGGCGGATGGGGCGCTTTCTGCATGCGGTGGGCATTGGCGCGGGTGACATCGTACAGAATTGTTTTGGCTATCACCTGACCCCTGCTGGCATGATCTTTGAAAGTGGCGCGCGGGCTGTGGGAGCGGCGGTTCTTCCTGCCGGTGTCGGCCAAACAGAGCTTCAGGTGCGCGCGGCCAAGGATATCGGTTGCACGGCCTATGCGGGCACGCCGGATTATCTGAAGGTCATTCTGGATAAGGCGGATGAAATGGGGGAGGCGCTGACGTTCACCCGCGCAGCAGTGGGCGGTGGAGCACTGTTCCCGTCCCTGCGGCAGGAGTACGCGGATCGCGGGATCACCTGCCTGCAATGCTACGCCACAGCCGATCTGGGCAATATCGCCTATGAGAGCCCCGCGATGGAGGGGATGATCCTTGATGAGGGTGTCATCGTTGAGATCGTGCGCCCCGGCACGGGTGATCTGGTGCCGGAAGGCGAGGTCGGCGAAGTTGTCGTCACCTCACTGAACCCCGACTACCCGCTGATCCGCTTCGCCACCGGAGACCTCAGTGCGATCTTGCCGGGCGAAAGCCCGTGTGGACGGACGAATACGCGGATCAAAGGTTGGATGGGCCGTGCGGACCAGACCACCAAGATAAAGGGCATGTTTGTGCGGCCTGAACAGGTGGCTGACCTTGTTGCCAAGACCGGAGCCGCCAAAGCGCGCGTGACGGCCATGCGCGAGGGCGAGATGGACGCGATGCTGGTGCAGGTTGAGGGCGTGGGGCTGGATGCCGCTGAGCTTGCGAACGCTGTCGCGGCGACGCTGAAGTTGAAAGGAAAGGTCGAACTGGTGGCACCGGGCACCCTGCCCAATGACGGCAAGGTTATCGACGACCAGCGCAGTTACGACTGACCCTAGCGATTGGCGCTTTCGGCGGCGCGCAGCTCGGCCGGGCTGGCAAGGCCATTGCCATCAGTATCGACCTGTCCAAAGGCAATGCGGTAGGCCCCAAGGTTGCGGATGCGTCGGGACATGGGCGCGCCGACCTCTGCCATCGTGGCGATAAAGGTCCGAAACTCGTTGAGGGTAAGCTGTTCATCCCCGTTGGCGTCGGCGGCCAGAAAGGCCTGTACACTCTCATCTTCATATTGAGCCTGTGCCGGGAGGGGCAGGGCAGTAAGCGCGGCCAAAGCGGCCACATGTCCAAGGTGTCTCATCGGAACCTCTTCGAAGCGATTGCGGCGTGTTTGAAATATAGGAACGCACATGGTCACGTGCCGGTTCCAATGTCGTGAACCCCGCGAAACCGGCAGCAATTTGCCAACGGCACGCGCTGCGTCATCCAATGACAGCCTGCGTGGCCCGTACGGCCTATTCCCCGTTATCGGTTAGCGTTCGACCCGCATGTTAGAAAAACCGCAACGTAACGAATCGACGGAGACGACCCAAATGCGTGCCAGCCTAGTAGCCTTTGCAGCAGGCCTAATCGCCAGCTTTTCGCCCATGACAGCCTTGGCCGACACGGCGCTTTTGATCGTCAATGACCGGTATGCCAACGCCCAGAACCTACGGGAAGGCGCATCGGTTGAGGGCCTGCGCAGCCGCTTGCAAGACGCAGGATTCGACGTGATCACCGTCGCGGATGGCGATGGCCAAGACATGCGCGACGGGCTGGACCGCCTGCTGGCGGCCAATGAAACAGACCGTGTGCTGGTGGCCGTGGTGGGGCATTTCGCTCGATCCCGCACCGATAGCTGGCTGTTGGGCAGTGACGTGGATGAACCCAACCTTGCTACCGTCAGCGGTGACGGGCTGAGCCTTTCGGTTCTGATGGAGGCTGCGGCCAGTGCGCCGGGCCGCTCCGTGATCCTGCTGGGGCTGGAGCGCCGCCGTATCACGCTGGGCCAAGGGCTTGGCGCGGGCGTTGGCCGCGTCGATGCCCCGCAAGGGGTGACGGTTGTGGCCGGAATGCCTGAGGATGTGGCGGATTTCGCGCGCTACCAACTCCTCACCCCGGGCACCAACCTCGAAGAGGCACTGGATGAGGCGCAAAGCCTGCGCGCCTTTGGCTTTGTGTCGTCTGATCTGCCGTATTTCCCGGCGCTCACACAGGCACCGGCCCCTACGCCAACGCCCCAGCCCCCCGTCCCGTCGCAGCAGCCCACAACGGATGAGACGGCGCTGTGGGAAGCGGCGGTGGAACTGGACACAGCAGGCGCTTATCGGGCCTATGTGAACCGCTACCCGAATGGTTTCTATGTGAACGACGCGCGTGCCCGCATAGATGCGTTCGAGAATGATCCGACGGCGCAAGCGCGCGCTGCCGAGGAAGCGCTGAACCTGACCCGTGACCAGCGTCAGCAGATCCAGCGTAGCCTCTCGATCCTCGACTATGACACGCGCGGGATTGATGGGATTTTCGGCACTGGCACCCGCAACGCGATCCGGGGCTGGCAGGAGGCCAATGGCTTGCCGACGACGAGTTACCTCGATGCGCCGCAGATCAACACGTTGTCTCAGCAAGCCTCCGTCCGCGCGGCGGAGTTGGAGGAAGAGGCCCGCATCGCCCGCGAAGCAGCAGAACGCGCCGACCGCGCCTATTGGCAGGTGACAGGGCAGGGATCGACCGAAGAAGGCCTTCGGGCGTACCTTGGCCGCTATCCCGATGGTCTTTTTGCTGAACTGGCCGAGGACCGTCTGGAGCAATACGAACGCGCCGCTCGGGCCGAGGCCGAAGCGCGTGACCGCGCTGCTTGGGATGTCGCGCGCGGTGCGGACACGGTGCCGGCCTATCAGGGCTACCTCAACGACTATCCCGAGGGTGCTTTCCGCGATCAAGCGCAAGCCCGGATCAATCAGTTGCAGGGCAATGGCGGCGGCCTGACCGAGGCGCAGCGCGCCCAGTTGCAGGCGCAGGAAAACGCGCTGAACCTGCCGCCCGTGACGCGGTCACTGATCGAACAGCGGCTGGCGGCCTTGGGGTTGGAGCCAGGGCGGATTGACGGCCGCTTTGATGAAAACACCCGCCGTGCCATCCGCCGGTACCAACGCGCGCGCGGGCTGGACGTGACCGGATATTTGAACCAGCCTTCCGTTGTGCGCCTGCTGGCCGAGACAGTCGGTGGCATTCTTCAGATCGATGGGATTATAAACCGGTGAAATATCTCGCAGTTGCAGCGGCCCTGATCGGGGCCGCGATCGTACCGCACTCTGCCCAAGCGCAGAATGCGGCGGAATTATCCGCCGCGCGACAGGTTCTGTTGCAGCTTCAGCCGCGTAGCTTTGCCGAGAATTTGGAATATTGCGGCTATATCGGGCGGATGCCGGATGGCAGCCTGACGGCCACCGAGGTCACGCGCGGCGATGCGTGGGGGTGCCTCAGCCGGGGTGATGAAAGCCGGTTCGTGGAGATTGTGGCAAGCTTCCACACCCATGCCGCGTTCGATCGCGCGGCAGACAGTGAGGTGCCGTCCAGCGACGATATGTACGGTGATATCGAAGAGCATGTGAACGGCTATGTCGCCACTCCGGGCGGGCGGCTTTGGTACATCGACTATCGCCGGCAGGTGGCGACGCAGGTTTGCGGGTTGGGCTGTATGGGGCAGGACCCCAACTTCATCCCAGGCGATGGGGGACCCATTGCGCAAAGCTACAGCTTGCAGGACATCCTCCGCCGGGAGGGTGGTTAAGGATCAAGCGCCACGCCAGCCGGGCACCCGGCGGGTACGTTGCCGTTGCTGTCCGGTGTGCAGTCCTGCGTTTGCGCGGCGGCAGGCAGGGCGATCAGGGTGATGAAAAGCGCGGTCAAAATCGGGCGCAGGGTCATGGAAATGGGCTTTCGCTGAATAAAATCAGGGCCAAGATACACGATTCTGGCCGCGCTGTGCTACGGCATGAAATCCGTAGGCGGATTTCCGACCACTTCACGAACACGGCATGAAAAAAGCCGCCCTTTGCGGGGCGGCTTTTTCAATGGGTCGCTCAGAAGACCTTAGCCCTGGCGGGCTTTGAACCGGCGCTGCGTCTTGTTGATGACGTAGACGCGGCCCTTGCGGCGCACAACGCGGCAATCGCGGTGGCGGTTCTTGAGCGAGCGGAGTGAGTTCTTGACCTTCATGGGTCTTCTCCTTCGTCGCGGCGCGTCAGCTGCGCCTGGTTTCGGTCTGGGCGCGGCGCGGATGGCGCGGCCCGGTGAATATCTCGTGGCCCTGTGGGGCCGTTTCGGCTCTCGGGACCTTCGCTTCGCGAAGACCCTGTCGCCTGTCACCCTTTTCTTGCGAAAAGCGTGACGTTGTGCGGAGACTTTTCTACGAAAAGATCCCGCTTGGTGGGCGATACTGGGATCGAACCAGTGACCCCTTCGATGTCAACGAAGTGCTCTACCGCTGAGCTAATCGCCCTTTACCTTTGCGGAGCGCCTTTTGCCAGGGAAGTCTGCGCAAACAGACGCCAGGCCCAAGACGCGCGGACCGCGTGGGTGAGCGGTCGTATAAAAGGTTGCCCGGACCCGTGCAAGGGCTTTTGGCTTCGCGGGAAAAGCCGCTATATCTGAGGGTAACGAATTTGACTGGAAGCTTTATGCACGCCGCGTTCCGCCTCGATCTGCCTCGGGAAACCACCTCTTGCGTGACTGTGGCCTCGCCGCATTCCGGGCGCCATTACCCGCCCGCATTTCTGCGCGCGTCGATTCTGGATGAGCGGACGATTCGATCCTCAGAGGATGCTTATATCGACCGGCTTGCGGCGGCGGCACCAGCGCTCGGCGCGCCTTTGCTCGCTGCCGAATGGCCGCGCGCCTATCTGGACCTGAACCGGGCGGCGGATGAGCTTGATCCGGGTGTGATCGAAGGTGTCGGGCGCACCGTGCAGACCCCGCGTATCAATTCCGGGCTGGGTGTTATTCCGCGCGTCGTCGCCAATGGCCGCGCGATCTATCGTGGCAAGCTGACCCGCGCCGAGGCCGAAGCGCGCATCGCCCAGATCTGGCAGCCCTACCATGCCGAGTTGGAGGGTCTGTTGCACAATGCCCGTGAGGAATTTGGCCAAGCGGTGCTGATCGACATGCACTCGATGCCCCATGAGGCCCTCGATTCGGTGGCGCGTCCGGGCACGCCGCGGCCTGAGGTGGTGTTAGGGGACCGTTTTGGCGCATCGGCGGGCACGGAGATTGTCGATGTGCTGGAGCAGGGATTTCTGGAGGCCGGTCTGGTCGTCAGCCGCAACGCACCGTTCGCCGGGGCTTATATCACGCAGCGCTACGGGCGGCCGACAAAGGGCTACCACGCGATCCAGGTCGAGATCGACCGCGCGCTTTACATGAATGAGCGTATGGTTCGCCCGAATGCGAACTTCGAAGCGGTGAAGGCGATTGTGGCGCAGGTTCTGGCGCGCGTGATTGGTGCGCTGCCCGGGCGGGTGCCTTTGGCGGCAGAGTGACGCCAGTCGACGCTCGTGCGGCTTGTGCCGCACATCGCCCCGCCCGCCGTCCCGTTTGGGGGCGCTGCCCCGTCCTTCGGACTCCCCGAAGGCATTTTTGGCAAGATGAAAGCGCTAGCGGAGTGCCCGGCCTTTGAGGATCGCGTCTGAGCCGAACCGGTCACGGATGGCATCCGTTGCGCGTTCGGCCTTAATGCGCGCTTCCTCCTGTGGGTCGAGCAGATTGCCTTCGCGGTCGGCCTGATCCTCGGGGATCAGGTCCGAGACGCCGACCCCGAGCAGACGGTAGGGTTTGGGGTGGTCCATCCTGTCAAAGAGCGCGCGCGCCATAGAGTAGATGCGGTCGGCAGTTTGAGTGGCGTCGGGTAAGGTCGACCGGCGGGTGATGAGTTTGAAATCGGCGCGTTTGAGTTTCAGCGTTACGGTGCGCCCGGCAATACCCTTGGCTTTCAGGCGGTCCGAGACTTTTTCAGCCATGCGCCAGATATGGCCGTCGAGCAGATCAGTCGAAGCGATATCGTCGTTGAAGGTCGTCTCGTTGGACACGCCTTTCACCGCCCGGTTGCGTTTGACGGAGCGATGATCCTCGCCGCGCGCGAGGTGCCAGAGCCGCTCGCCCATGGAGCCGAAGCGGTCGTGCAGGGCCTCGCGCTCCCACCGGCGGAGGTCGGCGAAGGTATTGATCCCGGCCTTGTTGAGCGAGGCCTGCCCAACCTCTCCAATGCCCCAGATCATCCGCACCGGTTTGTCTGACAGGAAGTCGAGCGTCTCACCCGCGCCAATCACTGAAAAACCGCGCGGTTTTTCCAGATCAGAGGCGATCTTGGCGAGGAACTTGTTGTGGCTGAGGCCGATGGAGCCGGTGATGCCGATTTCCTCCCGCATCCGCTTCACGAGCCGCGCCAGCATCACGGCCGGGGGTTTTCCGTGCAGGCGGGCGGTACCGGTGAGGTCCATGAAGGCCTCGTCCAGTGATAGCGGCTCGATCGACGGCGTCAGCTCTTCCATCAGGGCGCGGACCTGTTTGGAGACTTCGACGTAAGTGTCCATCCGGCCCTTCACGACCACCGCCTCCGGGCACAGCTTTAGCGCCTGAAACATTGGCATCGCGGAACGCACGCCCTTGATCCGCGCGATGTAGCAGGCGGTGGAGACGACGCCGCGCCGCCCGCCGCCGATGATGACGGGCTTATCGCGGATCTCGGGATTGTCGCGTTTTTCGACGGAGGCATAGAAGGCGTCGCAATCCATGTGCGCGATGGAGAGGTCGAATAGTTCGGGATGCGAGGTCACACGGGGGGACCTACACACCGGGCAGCGGCGCGCATCGTCCAAGGTTTCCAGGCAATCGCGGCAAAGGGCGGGCATGGGTGCAGGATACGCGGCTTTGGGGCGGGTCGAAAGGTGCAGATAAATCAGTGATTGCTAATATTAGAGATTTCTAATATAATATCATCATGAAACAGGAAGACCCCTTCAGGGCTTTGGCCGACCCGACCCGCCGCGCAATCATGGATCGCCTGCGGGACGGGCCCTGCAATGTCTCGGACCTGACGGAGGCTTTGCCGATCAGCCAATCCGCCGTGTCCCAACAGTTGGGCGTGCTGCGCGCGGCCGGGTTGGTGAGCCAGAAAAAAGACGGCACGCGACGCATCTACTCGGTGGATGGAGAAGGCTTCGCATCGGTGCGCCATTGGGTTGGTACATATGAAACGTTTTGGGATGACGGCTTAGATCGGCTGCGCACACATCTGGCGAAGGGACGTAACTGATGTCGCTGTCCGAGATTGTCCGCGAAGTCGACCTGCCGCACCCGCCCGATCAGGTTTGGCGCACCTTCGCCTCTCAGGAGGAATTGGCTGCTTGGTTGATGCCCAATGACTTCACGCCCGAAGTTGGAGAAAAATTCAACTTTCACACGGATCCTGCGCCGGGGTTTGACGGGATTGTGCACTGCGAGGTGCTTGAGTTCGACCCGCCGCGACTATGGCAAGTCAGCTGGGTTGCCGGGAAGGTCGATACGGTTTTGACAATCACGCTTGCACCCTCGCCGGGTGGCACTCGGTTGCGGTTGAGCCATGCCGGTTTTGGTGCGGGCACGATGCTGCCGCGTGTGATCCTCGGGATGGGGTGGACGCGCCTGCTGCGTAGAAAACTGGCAGATAGGTTGAAAGAGGAGGGCTGAAGGATGCCTAAGGATGATGTCGAACGCGTGGCATGCCGGACCCCAGCGGAGGGCAAGGGCGGGACCAGCAACATTCCGGTGTGGAAATACGACGCTGTCAGCGCGGCCATTCGGGCCGTGTTGGAGGATGCCGGTGCGGAGGGGATGCTGAACAAGGATTTGCGTGATGCGGTTGGCGCGCGGTTGAGTGCCGATGATCTGGAGAACCTTGGCAAGCTGGGCTGGCACGTGGTGACGGTGAAGCTTGAGATGGAAGTGCGCGGCGAGGTTGTGCGCCTGCCCGGGAAAGGCCCGCTAAAGATCGCGGCGGCCTAACCACTTTTCCATGTAGATGCGGTTCAGGCCCTTTTCTGTGACGCGCTTTGTGATCGTGAACCCAAGGCGTTCGTACAAAGCGACGTTTGCCGCCATCTTTTCATGGGCATAAAGGCGAAGGCACGAAAATCCGGCGTCCTTCGCGATGATCTCAGCCCAAGCGACCAACGCCTTGCCGCGCCCCTGTCCCTGCATGTCCGGCCGCACCGCGATGTTGTCGAGCAGCATCGCATCGGCCTGCTCGATCAGGACCATTGCTTCGATCAGACCCGCCGCATCCGATCTGATGCCCACCCAATGATCCGCGATGAGCTGCGCGTAATCGGCCAGCATCGGCCCGGGCTTCTGGCCGATCACCTTGATCCAAGGCTCATAAGCAGCCTGAACAAGGGCGGTCAGGGCCTCCGCATCTTCGGAATTCGCCTGGCGCATTGGGATGGTCACGGGGTGGCTCCTGCAGTGTCAGTTACGGAATCCCGCCGTCGATTGGGGGTGGAGTCAAGCGCTGCAAAGCCTCATATCCTGTTTGCATGAAGCTCGAAGACCAATTCAGAGGTATATTAGCTATGCTCGAAGACCTTATCGCGGGCGGCGGCCCGGGGCTGTTCTGGCTCGTCCTCGCACTTGCGATCATTTTCATTATTTCCCGGGCGATCCGTGTGGTTCCGCAGTCTGAGAAGCACGTTGTCGAACAGTTCGGACGCTTCCGGATGGAACTTGGGCCCGGCCTGAACTTCATCGTGCCGTTCCTGCAGCGGGTGGCCCACCGGGTCTCGGTTCTGGAACGCCAGCTGCCCACCGCGTCGCAGGACGCCATCACTTCGGACAACGTGCTGCTGGTGGTGGAAACCAGCGTCTTCTACCGCGTGCTTGAGCCGGGCAAGACCGTCTACAGGATCCGCGATGTGGATGCCGCCATTGCCACCACGGTGGCCGGTATCGTCCGCGCCCAGATCGGTAAGATGGAATTGGACGAAGTGCAGGCCAACCGCGCCGCGCTGATTGCGCAGATCAAGGAGCAGGTTGAAAGCGCAGTGGATGACTGGGGCATCGAAGTGACCCGGGCGGAAATCCTCGACGTGGGCCTCGATCAGGCGACCCGCGATGCGATGTTGCAGCAGCTCAACGCCGAGCGGGAACGCCGCGCTGCCGTGACCCGCGCCGAAGGGGAGCGTCGCGCGGTCGAGCTGCAGTCGGACGCAGAGCTTTACGCCGCCCGTCAGGAAGCAGAAGCCCGCCGCGTGACCGCCGATGCAGAAGCCTATGCAACCGGCGTGGTGGCCGAAGCGATCCAGAAGGGTGGTCTTGAAGCCGTGCAATACAACATCGCACTGGAGCAGGTGAAAAGCATCGCCAAGGTCGCGGAAGGGCAGGGCAATCAGACGATCATAGTGCCCGCGGATGCCGTGGACGCCTTTGGCAAAGCGTTCACCATGCTGAAGGGCCGGGGCTGATGGACCCGTTCTGGAGCCAATGGTGGGTATGGGGCGTCGCCGCCGTGGCGCTGGCCGTGGGGGAGGTTTTGCTGCCCTCCTACGTGCTTCTGGGCTTTGGCGTGGGCGCTGCAATTGTAGCTTTGCTGCTGCTGATCGGGGTGCCGCTGGCGGCCTCCTGGCCGGTTATGATCCTGGTCTTCGCCATCACGTCCCTGATCGCGTGGCTTTTGCTGCGGCGTGTGCTGGGCGTCTATAGCGGGCAGGTGAAGACCTTCGATCACGACATTAATGACTGATCTGAGCGCTTATGCGTCGCTGGCCGACAGGGTGGCGGCGCTGGACCTTGACCAGGACATCACGCTGACGCCTGCGGACATGCCGGGCGATCTGGCCGAGGTGACACCCTTCGACGGCCTGGTCATCGACACGTCCTTCATGCGCACCATCGGATGGGGTGGAGAGGGCGAATTTCCCTTCGAGATCGTTGACCAAAGCCCCGGGTTTGAGGCCTTTGCCATGCCCGATGGCTTTCGGCGCGTTGGCTTGTGGTTGCTTCATCTGCTGTTCTCGGGGCGGGAATGGGCCGGGCTTGAACTGACCCACCGCACGAGTCGGGCGCAGCACCTCTATGCGCGCGTTATTCACCCGATTGTGCATGTGGGCCTGATGACAGACGGCCCCCCGAAAGTCACAGCCTACGAGCATTGGACGCAGGAAGTTTGGCGCCACCCCTTCGCGGATCTCCACCTGACCCACGTAGAAAGGCTGCGCAGTGAGGAAGACCGACCGCGCTTCGCCTTCGGGTGGAGCCGCGACATGCTCGCCCATCAATTCGATACGCGCCATGCCGACCAGATCATTCTTGAGGCCACGCCTGAGGGCATCGCGGCCATGGCGGCTGTGCTGATGGATATGGCGCATCCTGAATACGGCCGGGAAGAGATTGATTTTGAACCGCCCTATCTCGGCTTCGCAGCCACGCAGCCAAGGTCGATCGAGGCGCGGTTCTGGTTGCCGGGCAGCATTGCCTTCTTTTGCGACACGCTGGAAGAATTGACCTTGCGGCCGTGGCCCTCGGGTTAGGATAGCTCGCTCAACACCCTCTCAGCCGCCGCTTTCGGGTCTTGATGTTGCCAGATCGGGCGGCCCACAACGATATGATCGGCCCCGTCCGCAATGGCTTGAGCAGGCGTTGCCACCCGCTTTTGATCGCCCAAAGCGGCCCCCGTTGGCCGCACGCCGGGGGTGACGATCAGGCGATCCTGTGTTTCTGGTAGGGCCCGGATCATCGCGGCTTCTTGCGGAGAGGCAATTACGCCATCGGCCCCGGCCTCGAATGCACGTCCCGCGCGCTCTGACACCAGATCAGGTATCGCGCCCTCGCGGATCAAGGACGCATCCAGATCGGCCCGGTCGAGCGAGGTCAGGATCGTCACGGCAAGGATCTTCGTCTCAGACCCTGCAGCACCCTCTTTCGCGGCGCGCACCACATGCGGGTCGCCATGCACCGTCAGGAAATCCAGATTGAACTGCGCAAGGCCGCGCACCGCGGCTTCCACCGTCGCGCCGATGTCGAACAGCTTCATGTCAAGGAAGATACGCTTGCCGTGGTCTTGCTTCAGTTCATTGGCCAAAGCGAGCCCGCCGCCCGTCAGCATGCCAAGACCGATTTTGTAGAAAGACACGCTGTCGCCGAGCTTCTCGGCCAGGGCGAGACCCTGCAGCACGTTCGGCACATCCAGCGCTACGATCAGGCGGTCATCGGCCATCATTCTTCCCCTTTGCAAACCCGCGCCCTGATTAGGCGCGCGGGCGGGGGAAGTCCATCTTAGGCAGCGGCGAGTGCTGCGTCCCGCAGGCCGCGCGTGATGCGCTGAAACCCGGCGGTCAAAGGCGCGCGCACCTGCACGACGCGGCGGCGAATGCCGCTTGCATCAAGATACTGCACCTCGGCGCGGAAGGCGCTGGCTTCGGGGTCATAGGCGACGCGATGCAGGCTCAGGCACGGGGTCGACATGGGGCTTCTCCAACATCAAGGACGGCAAACAGCGCCATCTATGGGGGTTATGTGGTAAGCAAACGCAATATGTCGAGGCGGGTTCTCCTTACCTCAAATGGATGTGACTCGCCGTGAAAGCCAAAAAAACGGCCCGGGTCGCCCAACACCAAAGGCAACCCGGACCTGACGCACACATATAGGGGCGTGTGCGTTTTTTTCCGAACTACACTGGGGATAAGAGGTCGTGCAGTCCGATGGGCGCTCTGGATGCGCCCGATGAACTCTATATGGGCGATATGGTTGGGATTGTTGCGGGGAATAAGCGGCTCTGATTTCCCCTGCTTGTGCGATCGGTTGACGGGCGGCACAGTTGAGCGATGCGACAGCCCAAAGACATTGCAGCGGCGTTGGAGGCGTTCGACGGCACCCATGTGGACCCGCTCCGCGCGGTTCTGGCGGAGCCTTGGTCGCCAGAGGCCGAAGACGCTTTGCTGGCGGCCATTCCCGGCCCGGAAGAGGTCGCGGCGACGTGGCTGGTCAAGGCCTTGGTTGAAAAGGCGCAGTTGGGTACAGGGCAGGTCGCACGGGCGTTTGAGCGGTTCAGTGCCGTGACAGAACCCGACGCGGCCCTTCATCTTCTGCAATGCGCTCAATTTGCACCGGATGCCGCCCCGATCCTCCGCCCGCATCTTACGCCCTATTATGGGCATTCGAAAATCCTGCTCCGCGTCTGGGCCTTTGACGCTTATTGCCGGGGTGCGCCGCCGGAGGAAGACCTGACCGAGCGCATCAAGCAGGGCGTGAGGATGCGCCACGCCTCCATGCGGGCGCGGTCCAAAGCGTTGGCGCGCGACTTCGGCATTGATCTTGAGAACGATGGATAGCCTCCCCATCTATTGTCCGAGGCCCACGAAGCCATGCCGCAAAGCGGGTGGCGACAACCGGGCGCTTGGATAAAGGAGAGACGTGATGAACGTGGAAAAGTTCACGGATCGCGCGCGCGGATTCATTCAGGCCGCGCAGACGATTGCACAGCGGGAAGACCATCAGAAGCTGGTTCCCGAACATTTGCTGAAAGCACTGTTGGACGATGAGGAAGGCCTAGCCTCCAACCTCATCGGTCGTGCGGGCGGTGCGCCCGAACGGGTGCGCGAGGCACTGGAAGACAAGATCGCAAAGCTGCCCAAGGTCACGGGCGATGGCGCGCAGGTGTACCTCGACAAACAATTCGCCAAAGTGCTGGACGAGGCCGAAAAGGTCGCCACCAAAGCGGGCGATAGCTTTGTGCCGGTTGAACGCATGCTGACTGCGTTGGCGATGGTAAAATCCGGCGCGAAAGACGCGCTCGATGCGGGCGCGGTGAATGCGCAAGCCCTGAATGCTGCGATCAATGATTTGCGGAAGGGCAAGACCGCCGACTCGGCGAGCGCCGAAGACAATTACGATGCGCTGAACAAATACGCCCGTGACCTCACCGCCGCCGCGCGGGAGGGCAAGATTGACCCGATCATCGGCCGCGACGAGGAAATCCGCCGTGCGATGCAGGTTCTCAGCCGCCGCACCAAGAACAACCCCGTCCTCATTGGTGAACCCGGCGTGGGTAAGACCGCGATTGCCGAGGGCCTCGCGCTTCGCATCATAAACGGCGACGTGCCGGAATCCTTGCGCAACAAGACGCTGATGTCGCTCGACATGGGCGCGCTGATTGCCGGTGCGAAATATCGTGGCGAGTTTGAGGAACGCCTGAAGGCCGTCCTCGGTGAAATCGCCAATGCCGCCGGTGAAATCATCTTGTTCATCGACGAGATGCACGTGCTGGTCGGCGCGGGCAAAACCGATGGCGCGATGGATGCGGCCAACCTGATCAAGCCTGCGCTTGCCCGGGGTGAGCTGCACTGCGTCGGTGCCACCACGCTGAACGAATACCGCAAATATGTGGAGAAAGACGCAGCGCTGGCCCGCCGGTTCCAACCGCTTGTTGTGGAAGAGCCGACGGTCGAAGACACCGTTTCGATCCTGCGCGGCATCAAGGAGAAGTATGAACTCCACCACGGCGTGCGCATCAGCGACTCCGCATTGGTGAGCGCCGCGACCCTGTCGCACCGCTACATCACTGACCGCTTCCTGCCCGACAAGGCTATCGACCTGATGGACGAGGCAGCCTCCCGTCTGCGGATGGAAGTGGACAGCAAGCCTGAAGAACTCGACGCGCTCGACCGCCAGATCCTGCAAATGCAGATCGAGGCCGAGGCGTTGAAGAAGGAAGACGACGCGGCCTCCAAAGACCGCCTCGCCAAGCTCGAAAAAGAGATGGGCGATCTGCAGGAGCAGAGCGCCGAGATGACCGCCAAGTGGCAGTCCGAACGCGACAAACTGGAATCGGCGCGCTCGATCAAAGAGCAACTCGATCACGCCCGCGCGGAGCTGGATCAAGCCAAGCGCAACGGCGACCTGGGGAAGGCCGGGGAGCTGTCGTATGGCGTCATTCCGCAGCTTGAAAAGCAGTTGGCCGAGGCCGAGGATCAGGACGAAGACGTCATGGTCGAAGAGGCCGTTCGCCCCGAACAGATCGCCGAAGTGGTCGAGCGGTGGACGGGCGTGCCCGTCGCCAAGATGCTGGAAGGCGAGCGCGAGAAGCTGCTGCGCATGGAAGACGAGCTTGGCAAGCGCGTCATCGGTCAGCATCAGGCCGTATCAGCGGTCAGCCGCGCCGTCCGCCGTGCCCGCGCGGGCTTGCAGGACGAAGGCCGCCCGCTCGGCTCCTTCCTGTTCCTCGGGCCGACCGGCGTGGGTAAGACCGAACTCACCAAGGCACTCGCCGAATACCTGTTCGACGACGACCAGGCCATGGTCCGCATCGACATGTCGGAGTTCATGGAGAAGCACGCGGTCGCCCGCCTGATCGGTGCCCCTCCGGGCTATGTCGGCTATGACGAAGGCGGAGTGCTGACCGAAGCCGTCCGTCGCCGCCCCTATCAAGTGATCCTGTTTGACGAGGTCGAAAAGGCCCACCCCGAGGTGTTCAATGTGCTGCTGCAAGTCCTCGATGACGGCATCCTGACAGATGGCCAAGGCCGTCAGGTGGACTTCAAGCAGACGCTGATTGTGCTGACCTCGAACCTTGGCAGTCAAGCGCTGAGCCATCTGCCCGAAGGGGCCGATGCCGGTGAGGCGCAACGCGATGTGATGGACGCCGTCCGCGCCCATTTCCGTCCGGAATTCTTGAACCGTCTGGACGACATGATCGTCTTCGACCGGCTCAGCCGCGCTGATATGGACGGCATCGTCAAGATCCAGCTTGGCCGTCTTGAGAAGCGTCTGGCCGCCCGCAAGATCCACCTGGATCTGGACGAGGGCGCGATGACGTGGCTCGCCGATGAAGGTTACGATCCGGTCTTTGGCGCACGTCCGCTGAAGCGCGTGATCCAGCGGTCGCTGCAAGACCAACTGGCCGAGATGATCCTCGCCGGTGATGTCATGGACGGGTCCGAGGTCAGCGTCTCCGCCGGGGCCGATGGGTTGATCGTGGGCGACCGCGTGGCGCCGTCGAACCGGCCCAAACCGGATGACGCCGTCGTGCACTAAGACAGGCCGACCATTAGAACCACGAAGCGCCCCGCCGGATCATCCGATGGGGCGTTTCTGTTTCTCCAACTCGGTATAGGGGCAGACATCATCTTCAAACGGCACATGGCGGCGGCGAAACGTTGTGCCCTCTACCGCCTCCGGCGCGCTGATCCGGTCCATGCGGAAATGCCGGAAATCGCCGCGCGAAGGGTCCCATCCCACCAGATACCAAAGCGGCGGCAGGATCAGCATCGCCTGTGGCTCTACCTCGCGCTTGGTGATCCGCCCCTTGGCATCGCGATAGCCAAACCGGATCGTCTGCCGCCCCAGAAACGCCGCTTCGAATGCGGGCAAAAGGGTATCGTCCATCTGGCCCATATCCGACAGGTCCTGCAGTGGCGAAATCTGCCCGATGTGAAGACAATCCAGAAAGGCGCGCAGGTCGCGCACCTTGTCCTTGGGCAGCGCACGTTCGATCTTGGCCAGCCCCGCATCGGCCAAGCCGCCAAAGGGCAGATTGCCTGCCGCCCGCATCGACGCCACGCTGATCAGCAGGGCAAAGACCTCCGGCACCGAAAGCCGCGCGTTGGTCTGGACCGAGGTCGGGTCAAGCTGCAACCCACCGCCGCGCCCGACATCGGAATGGATGACAAACCCCTCGTCCCTAAGCGCGGATATATCGCGCAGGACCGTGCGGCGCGACGCGCCCACTTCATCGGCGAGAGCCTCAACGGTGCTGGTCCCGTTGCGGCGAAGGCTGCGTACGATGGCGTCATGTCGAAGGCGTACATTCATATCGCGACCATATCATTAATGGTGACATATTTTGGCACTATTAAGATTTAGACCGATCTCAGCAACCAAAATGAAGGAGTTGAGATCATGGAGCGCAATGCAGTGAACCCTTGGGATTGGTCGATCAAGCTGGGCTACAATCAGGCCGAATTCATCGACGGCGCCACACGCCAGGTTATTGTCGCCGGGCAAACCTCCGTCGATGAAAACGGCACGCCTCAGCATAACGGCGATATGCGCGGGCAGATCGCGCTGGCTTTGGACAATCTGGAATGCGTCTTGGTCGAGGCCGGCATGACGCTGGCTAACGTCACCAGGCTGGGCGTCTACGCCACCGATGTTGATGAGGCGCTGAAGAACTTCGACTTGATGGGGATGCGCTTCGGCCCACATCAGGTCCGCCCGCCCATGACCCTGCTGGGCGTGCAGCGTTTGGCCATTCCGGGCTTGATGTTCGAGATCGAGGCCACCGCCATGGCCTGAAAACCGCGACATGGTTTGGCCACCGGGCGGAAACGTTCCGGTGGCCAATTTGCGTCAAATCGTGGTTATTGGAAAGTTAAGAAAAACCGAAAGATCAATTAAAATCAGTAATTTAAACTCGTTGCTCACGCGTGAGCAGCGGCTCTTACCCGCGCAAAGCCGGAAGCCCGATCCCCGTCGCCTCGAACCCGCCATCCACGGCCAGCGTCTGCCCCGTGATGTAGCTGGCCTTCTCGGAGCACAGGAAGACAATCGCCCCCGCAAGCTCCGCCTCGGTGCCGTACCGGTTGAGCGGCAAGGCATCGTGATAGGCCGCGATGATCTCGAGCGTGTGGACGGCCATCGCCAGCTTCGTACGCACCGGCCCCGGCGCCACGGCGTTGCAGCGGATCCCATGTTCGCCCAGTTCCACCGCCTGCTGCTGTGTCAGTGCGATCACGGCAGCTTTCGAGGTTCCGTAAGCCACCCGCAGCGTGGAGGCCCGCAGCCCCGAGATCGACGCGATATTCACAATCGCGCCTTTGGTTTCCTTCAACGCGGGAGTCGCGGCCTGACTCATCAGAAACGTGCCATCCAGGTTGATCGACATCACCCTCCGCCAGCGATCGAAATCGGTCTCTTCAATCCGCCCGAAATCCGCCACGCCCGCATTGTTGATCAGCGCGTCGACTTGCCCGAACGCATCCAGCGTCTCCCGCACAATAGTCTCGACCTGTTGCGGGTTGGAAATGTCGTATGGCAGGGCGAGGACGTTCTTGCGCGTGGATAATGCAACCTCAAGTTCGGCCGCATCCCAATCCACCATCGCCACGCGCCACCCTCGTGACAGGAATTCGTCGGTTGTGGCCAGGCCAATGCCTCGCGCGGCCCCAGTAACGATGGCAGTTTTCATCGGTGCGTCCTCCGTTCACTTGAGCGCAGTGAACGGGAAATACACGAACCCGGCAAGAAATACCCCCGCATGAGGTCTGCTCATGCGGGGGTGTGCCGGGATGCGAAGGGACAAGGCGCCCCGGCAAAAGCGAGCTGATTAGTGCGGCAGCAGAACCGCGTCGATGATGTGCACAACGCCGTTGGAGGCGAAGACATCAGCCGTGGTCACGGAGACGTTGCCGTTGAGGTGTACGCCATTGCGGCCGTTCACGCGGATGTTGGAGCCTTGGACTGTCGGGATCGCGCCATGCTGTCCGGCCAGAGCGGAGGCAGGATAATAGTCACCCGAGACGTGGTACGTCAGCACGTTGGTCAGCGCGGGGATATCGGCGAGAAGCGCGTCGAGTGTACCTGCGGGCAGATGCGCAAAGGCGCGGTTGGTGGGTGCGAAGACGGTGAAGTTGCCGGGCGAGGCCAGCGTGTCGACCAGACCTGCGGCTTGCACAGCAGTTACGAGGGTCGAGAGGTCGGGCGTGGCGACGGCCAATTCAACGATATTCGAAGAGCCCGTGACAGCGCGCGCGGGAAGCGTGGTGGCGAGGCCGGCCAGCGGTGCAGCGGCGACAAGGCCTGCGGTTTTGGTGATAAAGTTACGACGGTCCATGATGGTCCCCTTTCCGTTTGGTGGTGTTTTGAAAAGCGAAACGGGGAAGGCCTGAGCCTTCCCCGATGCGTTCAAGCGTTTACTGCGGCGGCAGCAGGACGCTGTCGATGACGTGGATGACGCCATTCGATGCTTCGATGTCGGCGGCCACGACGTTGGCGTCGTTGATCATCACCGGATCGAGCGACACGGTGATATCGGCGCCGTTTACTGTGGTCGCGGTCATGCCGTCGGACAGATCGCCCGACATCACGGCACCGGCGACCACGTGGTAGGTCAGCACAGCAGTGAGTGCTTCGGTGTCAGCCAGCAGGCCTTCGACCGTGCCTTCGGGCAGGGCGGCGAACGCTTCATCGGTGGGCGCGAAAACGGTCAGCGGGCCTTCACCCGACAGCGTTTCAACAAGGCCAGCAGCTTCGGCGGCGGCGAGCAGGGTGGTGAAGGAGCCTGCCTCGGTTGCCACGTCGACGATGGTGTTGGAATGACCGTCCGCGAAGGCGGGAGCGGCGAGTGCAGTGGAGGCCGCGAGGGCAAGGAGTGCGTTACGCATGATCTCTCTCTTTCTCTCTGTCTGTGTGCTCAGGGGCAATGATGCGCCCCATAAGGCCAGCGGGGTTTGCCCGGTGACGAGGAGCGAGATGCGGCGTGCTAAATTCGTTTCAACCGAAGCGAATTCTTGCCCATGGGCTTGACCTAAGGGCAGGCGCGCCTAAGCCACGTCCAAAATGCCGTTCCAATCACAAACCGGTGAATTCATGTGATCATTCGTTAGAGAATGTTGCGAAATTCATGTCTCCCGTTGCCGTTTCCGGCCTGCGGTGGGCATGGTGTTCGCGGTGATTTGGGAGGCGTGAGCAATGGATATGCCGAGCATGGAGAATGTCAGCGTCTTCCTGGAGGCGATGGCATTGGTCTTTTGGCTGGTGATTGGGCTTGTGGCCTTGGCTGCGGTTGTCCTTTTCATCGTCGACCGAACGCAGAAAGCTGATGCGATCCGGCGCAACTACCCGGTGCTCGGTCGGTTCCGAGGCATCTTCAGCACTTTGGGCGAATTCTTCCGGCAGTACTTCTTTGCGATGGACCGCGAAGAACTGCCGTTCAACCGTGCGCAGCGGGAATATGTGAAGCATGCGGCGCAGGGGAAATCCTCGACCCTGCCGTTCGGCTCGACCCGCAACATCACCGTGGTGGGCACGCCGCTGTTTGTGCCGTCGGCCTTCCCGCCGCTCGACGATCAGTTCGCGAGCAGTGAGCCGCTGCTCATCGGGCCGAATGCGGTGACACCTTATAATGCACCTTCTTTCTTCAACCTGTCAGGCATGAGTTACGGGGCTATTTCAAAGCCCGCCGTTCGGGCGCTGTCGCGCGGGTGTCAAATGGCCGGGTGCTGGATGAACACCGGGGAGGGGGGCTTGAGCCCCTATCATCTTGAGGGCGGCTGCGATGTCGTCTTTCAAATCGGCACGGCGAAATACGGTGTGCGCGATGCCGAAGGGAACCTGAGCGACGAGAAACTGCGGGAGGTGGCGGCACATAATAATGTGCGGATGTTTGAGCTGAAGCTGGCGCAGGGGGCGAAGCCGGGGAAGGGCGGTATTCTGCCGGCGGCGAAGATCACCGACGAGATTGCAGAGATCCGGGGCCTGCCCAAAGGGCGCGACGGGATCAGCCCGAACCGGCACAGGGAAGCGGCGAATGCGGACGAATTGCTCGACCTGATCGGCCATATCCGCGAGGTGACGGGCAAGCCGGTGGGCATCAAGACAGTGATGGGTGATCCGCAGGTGTTCGTGGACCTGTTCGACGCGGTGGCAAAGCGTGGCGAGGCAAGCGCGCCGGACTTCATCACCCTGGATGGCGGGGAGGGCGGGACTGGTGCCGCCCCCATGCCGTTGATGGATCTTGTCGGCATGTCGATCCGCGAGGCGTTGCCGATCCTGACTGATCTGCGCAACAAGGCGGGTTTGAAGGATCGCATTCGGATTGTGGCCTCCGGCAAGCTGGTGAACCCGGGCGATGTGGCTTGGGCTTTGGCTGCAGGTGCGGATTTCGTCGTAAGCGCCCGCGGCTTCATGTTTGCCCTCGGCTGCATTCAGGCGCTGAAGTGTCACAAGAATACCTGCCCGACGGGGATCACCACGCACGATCCGCGCTTTCAGGAGGGGCTGGTTGTTGAGGACAAGGACATGCGTGTTGCGAACTACGCCAAGAACCTTGTGAAAGAGGTCGAGGTGATCGCGCATTCTGTCGGTGTGAGTGAGCCGCGCCTTATGCGGCGACAACACGTGCGGCTGGTGCAGCCGGATGGCAGCAGCCTGCCGATGGATCGGTTATTTCCAAGCGAGGTTGTGTCAGCGTGAAAGCCGAGCTGGAAGGCTACTATAAGGACAAGTTCCGAAAGACAGGCGCGTCATTCACACTTCGGCGCCGCCATTGCGAGGGCGAGGTCATCCCGACCGAAGACGGGAAATGGCATTGGTGGGTGCGGACCCCGCAAGGCCGGTATTCGGGAGAGGCCCCATATTTATCGTCGGCCTGCTCGACCGCCTATTCAATTGCCACCCGATGGGAACATACGATCCCATCTGATGAAGAGCCGCTTCCGGTCACGCGGCCTGACCTGAAACGTTAGGCACGCCTCACACCACCTAACCCTTTCGTGAGATATGATGTCAGCGCTTGGGAAATGTGGGTCTGATGGCGCATATACTCTCCTGACAAAGGACGAGGAGACAGCCTTATGGCCCGCCGCTACCAATCCAAGCTGACGTGGGACGACGTCACGCCGGAACATCTCTACTTGAACCGCCGCCAGATCATGGCTGGCACGGGCGCACTGTTGGGGGCGGGGCTGATCGGTGGCAACGCGCAGGCGCAGGATCTGGAACCCAATACCTGGGAAGAGATCACGACCTACAATAACTATTATGAGTTCGGCACCGGCAAGGATGACCCGGCACGCAATGCGCATACGCTCGTGACCTCGCCTTGGTCGGTTGAGATTGACGGGATGGTCGACAACCCAGGCACCTATTCCTTTGAGGACATCATGGACGGCATGACGGTCGAGGAGCGGATCTATCGCTTCCGCTGCGTCGAGGCCTGGTCAATGGTGATCCCTTGGAACGGGTTTGAATTGGCCGATCTGCTGGACCGGGTTGGCGTGCAGGACAGCGCGCGTTACGTCGCCTTTGAAACCGCCAACCGCCCCGACGAGATGCCGGGCGTGCGGGTGCCGGTTCTGGATTGGCCTTACCGCGAGGGCCTGCGGCTGGACGAGGCGCGCCATCCGCTGACCATCATGGCGACCGGTATCTATGGGCGGGATATCCCGAACCAGAACGGTGCGCCGATGCGTTTGGTGGTGCCGTGGAAGTATGGCTTCAAGTCGATCAAGTCGATTGTGCGCATCACGCTGACCGACCGCGAGCCTTTCGCAAGCTGGAACCAAGCCAACCCGCGCGAGTATGGCTTCTATAGTAATGTGAACCCGAACGTGGATCACCCGCGCTGGTCGCAGGCGAGCGAGCGCCGGATTGGCGGCGGCCTGTTTGCGCGCCGCGAGCCGACGCTGATGTTCAATGGCTATGAAGAAGAAGTGGCCGGCCTTTATGAAGGCATGGATCTGGAAGCGAATTTCTGATGATCCGCGCGGCGACCGTTCTTCTGTGCCTCGGCTTGCCAGGTCTTGCGGCTGCACAATCCGTGCTGCCCGCAGAAGAGGTTGTTGCCGACACCTATATACAGGCCTTCCCGGAGACAGGCGCACGGATCGCGGTGTTCGAGGCCGGGCAGGGATTCCGGGAAGAACTGTTCGAGCGGGACGTGGCCGGCGTCTTCGACACGCTGATGCCGGGGCAGCCACCCATCACGCAGGCCGACATCATCATTGCACGGGTCGACGATTGGGCGGAGGCGGCGGCAGTTTTCGCAGATACGCCGTTGCACCTTTTGTCTGAGACGGCGCGCAACCTTCCGGCGGACCAAACCGTCTACCTGCAAGAAACGCAGATGTTTGGACAGATTGATGTGCTGACCTTCACCGTTCTGAACGAAAGCGACGGACAGGTCGTCCACGCACGTTGTATGGCACGGCTCGTGATCGACACACTCTATACGGGCGCAGATGCTGATTTTGATTTGATCGCCTGTTCACGGGAGATGGAGTGAGATGGTCGGCGCCCTGAATCAGACAGTCCGCAAAGTGCCGGGCTGGGTGCTTTATATAATAGGGACTGCGTATGGTGCGTGGCTGTTCTACCTCGGGGCCACCGGAGGCTTGGGTGTTGAACCGATTGAGGCGCTTGAACATCGTTACGGCAAGATAGCCTTCCAGCTCATCTTGGTCGGGTTGGCCGTCACGCCGCTCCGCCAGCATCTGAGATTGAACCTGTTGTGCTGGCGACGGGCCATTGGCGTTCTGGCCTTTTTCTTTGCGCTGGCACACTTCCTCGTATGGGCGGTGCTAGACGTTCAGTCGCTATCCCGGATCTGGGCCGACATTCTGGAGCG